>CALBTA010000615.1 GCA_937967755.1 uncultured Planctomycetaceae bacterium
AACAGTTGCGAAGCGAACTCGAGTCGCGGCAAGCCGAGTTGGAAAGCGAAGCGGAAGCACTGACGCGCCAGCGCGAAACCGCGGCTGCGGAGTTAGAAAAGTCGAACGCGCAAAGCGCCGCCCAACTTGACGCGCAGCGCCAGGAACTTGAGCAACAACAGGCCGCGCTGTTGGAGCAAACCGCGGAGTTGGAATCGCGCCAACAGCAACTGCAAGAATCCACCGAAGCGCTTTCGCTCCAGCGCGAAGAACTGTCTGCGCAACTGGAACAGGCCAACGACCAGCGCGATGCGGAATTTCAAGAGCAGCAGGGCGCGCTCGCCGATGAACGTTCGGCGATGGAAGCCAAAGCCGCTGATTTGGATTCTCTGCGGGCGTCGCTAGAGGCGGACCGTGAAGAGCTGAAGCTGCAAGCCGAGCAGCTCGATCAACAGCGCGCCGAATTGGAGGAGCGTGAGGCAGAACTTGCGCAACGTGAAGCACAGCTTGCCGATTCCGCGGCCGAGCAACGCGAATTGGCGGAAGCCGAAGCGCGGCTGAAGTACGAAAGCGAAGTAGTCGCCCAGCGGACGGCCGAAGCGGAAGAACTTCACCGCAGTGTGGCTGAGCGGCAGGACAAGCTGGCCGAATTGCGTGACGAACTCGAGCAAGCCCGCGACCAGTGGGAACAGCAACAAGCGGATGCGGCCGGTGCCAGCGAATCGAATTTGGCGGACGCTGATGAACTGAACTCGCAACGCGAAGAACTTGAGCAGTTGCGCGAGGAACTAGCCCGCCGCGAACAAGAAGTCACCGAGGCGCAAGCCAACTGGGAGTCCCAACGCGAAGAACTGCTGGCCGACTTGCAAGCTCGACAAGCCGCCACCGAAGAGGAAGCCCGCCTGGCGAGCGAACTTCGCGAAGCGCTGGATCAGGAGCGAGCGCGGCTGACCGAGCAATCCGAAGAGTTGGAGCGCTCGCAAGCGGCGATCCAACAGCGCGAAGCCGAACTGCAACACCTGGAAGACGTTGCCATTGAAGCGGTTGATGAATCGCCGGCCAACATTGACGACGTTGTCTTGCCCGGGGCGAACTACGATGAATTCTCTTCACTCGAGCCGACGGAACCGGTCGAAGAATTTGTCGACGAACCGGTAGACCAGTTCGAGGAAGAAGCGCCCGAAGCACCGGTCAGTGAGGGGATGTTGGCGCTCGAGCGGTTGCGTCAACTGTCTGCCTCCGGCGAAGAGGAAGAATTCGAGGACAACGATTTCGGAAGCGCCGGCCCTGTTGAAAGCTACGCAGACGATTCCAGCGATAGTTTCTCAGGCGGGTACTCCGACTCGCCGGCGGATGATGATTCGTTCGGCGAAGATCAAAGCTTCGGCGGGCTGGCCGGCGGCGGCGATTCGGATGAAGTTTCGATTGAAGACTACATGAGCCAGTTGCTGCAACGTTCGCAGGGAACGTCAGAAGTTGCCGGCCCGGCTTCCGCAAGCCCGAAGCAGAGCGCCCCTTCGCGAAGCACAAGTTCCCAGCCGAAAAAGACCAGCGGCGAGGATCAACCGCCCGTGCCCGAAGCGCCTGAGAAAAAGGAAAAGCTGACCAGCCTTTCCGCCCGCGCTGCAGCGCCGGAACAGGCTTCCAGTTTGCGGGCCATGCGGGCATTGGCGAACGAGTCAGCCCGCAGCGCCATCACTACCAGCGGTCACCGGCAAGCAATCGCGTTGATGCGCGGCAAGCTGGCGGTCTCGGTGGCGTCGGCCGTGATGGCCGTGGTGATGCTGGCGATGAACAGCGGCGTGTTCTCGATGGGAACCTTGATTTCACTCGGCTGCTTCGTAAGCGCTGGTTGGTTTGGGTACGACGGGTACATGTCACGCAAGCGATTGCTGGCGGGGCCAGAACCGAAGCCAGCGAAGGATACTCCGAGCGAGACCGAAGCGCCGGTTGTTGAAGCGGAAGCCGGTTCAGAAGTCGAATAGCAGGTACGACGGCCTTGGAAGACCGTCGTATCTAGAACCCGCGGGCGGCGCGGACGTCTTCGAAGTCGCGTAGGTGGTAGTCGATGTCGCAATAGTCAAGCACTTTGCACAACCCGCGGAGGGCGACGCCGAAGCCGTCGGGGCCGCTGAAACCGCCGAACTGGCCGCCCCCTTTGACGTGCGGTTCCAAATCGAGAAACACGCCGGGGATGCCGCGGCGTTTCAACTTCTTTTCCAGCTTGGGAATATCGTTGCGGAAATCGCGCAGGATCGCCTCGTGAGCACTGTCGCCCAAGTCGGCCGGGACGAAATGCTTGAGCGCCTCCTCATCGACATGGTCGGTGCGCTCCAGCGGGTTGGGGTCGCGGTAATCCTTCACATGCATCCAGCCCATCCCTTTTTTCATTGCGCGGTACTGCTCAAACAGCTCACCGGGCGACAGACCCTGGGTGAGGATGTTGGCGGCGTCGAAAATCAACACCATCGCGGGGTGATTTACCTTGCGATGGATCTCGGCCAGGATGTCGCCGCTTTGCCCGACCAGGTTCGCCTCGACTTCCAAGCCGAAGGTCAGATCGCTGCGGTGGCAAGCTTCCGCGATTTGACCAAGCTGATCGATGACCTGCGGCAGGTGCTCGTGCGGGTCGGTTCCCTTGGGGTGGTAAAATGAGAATCCGCGGATCAGCTTGGTTTCAAACGGGTGCGCCAAATCGCAACACTTGGCCACGTCGGAGGAAAGGTACTTCTTGAACGGCACGTAGGCATTCTTCGTGCCGTCGTCAACGTCCAGCAGTTTCACTTTGCCAATCGGCGAACCGATCGAGGCGACGTTCAAGCCGTACTCGTCCTCCAGGTGGCGGATCTTCGTGATCTCGCTCTTGGTCAGCTTCATCACGTTCTTCACGCCGCCGCCGACATCAATGAAACGGATGCTGTAATACTGCAAGCCGACCGCCGCGAACGCCGCGAACTGTTCGATGGCCGTCTTATGATTGGCCGCCTCGTCGGCAAAGCCGGAAAGAATAACGCGGGGTTTCTCGGGCATGCGTGTTCCTTGAAGTAGCAGGACTCGTGAGAGTTCTGGCTTGACTGTATGTACTGAATGCGTTCCCGCGAAGTCTCACGACTTCGGCCACTAATGCTTCGCCAACGACGATGCGGCTGGTTCGTCAAGATACAAGGTGGCATTGCCGTGTTGCTGCAAAATCGATGCCGGCACATCGGGCGTGACGGGCCCTTTGACCGCGCCTTGAACTGCGTTGGCCTTCCGCTCATCGGGTACGCTGCAAACGATCACGCCGGAGCGCAGAATTTGCCGAATGCTCATCGAGATCGCCTGCTTCGGCACGTCGGCGAGCGTTGGGAACCACCCTTCGCCTTGTTGTTGTTTCCGGCAGGCTTCGTCAAGTTCCACGACGATGTACGCCCGCTGCTCGTCGAAGTCGGCAGGCGGATCGTTGAACGCCAGGTGGCCATTCTCGCCGATACCGATGAACGCGACATCGATCGGGTGCTGGGCGATCAACGCACCGAGCCGATCACATTCGGCCTGGCAATCCTCTTCGGCATTGATGTAGTGAAAAGCCGCCGGCGGTTGCGGAAGCTGATCGACGAAACGCTCCTTCAGGTACTTGCGAAACGACGCCCCGTGGGTGATCGGCATGCCGACGTATTCATCCAGATGAAAGCAAGTCACCTTCGGCCAGTCGATCCCTTCGACCTGAACCAGGTGGCTTAACATTCCAAACTGCGACGCCCCGGTCGCCAGAATGATATTGGCACTGCCCCGCGCGGCAACCGCCTGGCGGATGACCTCCGCCCCATCGGTGGCGGCACTACTGCCCAGGTCATCCTTCGACGGAAAGACTTTGATTTCCATGCGTTTCTGTTTCCAAAATTGTAGTAGGCACGCTCCGCGTGCCGCAACATGGTAGTAGGCACTCTCCGTGTGCCGCAACGGAAGCGGAATGTAATCCGATCTGGCGGACGGCACACGGAGTCTGCCTGCTACTTTGGTGGGGTACAGCATGGAGGGCAGCGCGGCGTTTTGCAAGGGGACGCGTCGGCGTCATGACCGCTTGGTTCCGATTGAGCCGCAAGGCGCTAGCCGCGGGTGAATTCCGCGGTCACCGGCGGCTAGCGCCTCGCCCCTCAGCTACTCGTCTGTTGGCATCGATGCCACACATGCAATTCAATTCGTCGATAAAGTCTGCCACAGCCGTGTACCGTTCCTCGGGCTGACGGGCGAGGCATCGTCGGCAAACTTCCGCGATCGAACTCGTCTTGCCGATGTTGGAATGCACATCTTCAACGCCATCGGGGACAACGCCGGTGATCATCCTCCACAGCAACGCACCGAGGGAATAGATGTCGGTTGAAGTTGTGGGATGACTGCTGAAGTTCAGCAATTCAGGCGGTAGGAAACCGGCGGTGCCGCCAATCGATGCGGTCGCGGCGTCGGACCTTTCGGTGAGCATGTGCGCGAACCCGAAGTCGGTCACGACAACACGGCCATCCGCTGCCAGCATCACATTGGCAGGCTTCAGATCACAGTGGATGATGCCGTGTTCGTGCGCGTGTTGCACCGCGGCGGCAACGTCGCGGCAGATCGCTATGGCGTCGCGAGTGGGAAGTGGCCCAGGCTTCAGGCGATGTTGCAAATCCGTGCCGTCGATGAACTCCATCACCAGGAAGAAGCCGCCGCCGGGGAAACGGCCCAACCCTTCGACGCCGACGATGTTGGGGTGACGCAGCTTGCTGAGAATGTTTGCCTCTTGCACGAATTGAGCGACCGCCCGCGGGTCGCTTTGCCGGGCTTTGTGCAATGATTTGACCGCGACCTTCTTACTCGATCGTCGATCCTTTGCCCTGTAGACCTTGCCCATGCCGCCTGAGCCGAGCAGTTTTTCGAGAACGAAGTCCTCGAACCGAAGTGGGGCCTGGGAATTGGCAATCGCGAGCTGGCTGGCGGCGGGGCTGCATGTCTTTGGAGCGTTTTCGTTTAGCAGATGGCGTTCAAACTCTTGCTTGGCTTGAGATAGCAGCCGGCGAACGGTTCGCTGCGACTTGCCGATGGTGCGGGAAATCTCCTCGACACTTTGTCCTTGCAGCGTGGCCGCCAAGACAGTTCGCTGATCGTCGGTGAGATGGCCCATGGCCAGTGAAAGCTGCTCGCCGACGGCGATGACATCAACGATGGTTGGCTGGCGCGCGGCCAACGTTTCGATCGCGTCGAAGTTTTCTTCTTGATTGATGCTGCGCTTCGCCGCGGTTTGTTTTTCGATTTGCCCGCGAAGCTTGTTCAAAGTCGTCGCTGCCAACAGCCGCCACAGGTCGCCGGATCGGTCGAGGTTGTACCGGCCGTCGTTCGCGTGCACGAAAAAACTGCGGTAGGCGGATTGGACGACATCTTCGGCATCAATCCGCCGGCGAAGCTTCGGGCTGATGCGCGTGCGGGCCAGCGCCAGCAGCCGCTGGAGATAGCGATCGAAGATCGCGTCCGCCGCACGGCCTTCGCCGGCCATGTACTCTGCAAGCAAATCGCGTGACTTGGGCTGGGACACGAGTTCGCCGTTGGGCGCGGAGGGTAAGGAGGTCGGTTTGGAATATTTCAACGCGTTCTAATTTTCTTTGGCCAATTCTATGCACGAATCGGATTAGCTCCCAGGGAAACAATTGAGTGCTTGAGAAAGAAAGGACGAAAAATGGCATTTGTCGTGACCGCTCCCTGTTTTGGATGCAAATACACCGACTGCGTGGTCGTCTGCCCCGCCGATTGCTTTCACGAAGGCGAAGATATGCTCTACATCGACCCGGAGCCGTGCATCAATTGCTATGCCTGCCAGCCGGAGTGCCCGGTCGAGGCGATTTTTCACGAAGACGATGTGCCCCAGCAGTGGACGGACTTCATCGCGCTCAACGCCGAAATGGCACCAAAGTTGCCGCTGATTACGGAGAAGAAAGAACCGCTGTGCAGCGGGTAGAACATGGCCGTGAGGCGATATTCAGGCGAAGCCAGAAGTTCGTGTGAAAAGCCCTAAAGGGCAACAGTGTGAGGCATTTTGCAGCAGCAGGTCAAGGCACCTTGCACGCGGCGGCAAAGCCGGGGTGGATACGCCGAAGGCGTTAAACATTGTAGCCCAGGGTCAGCGACGAAGTCGCGCCACCCTGCGTTTCGGAAGAACGACAACTGATACCCTGAAACGGTTTTACGAAACGGCGAACCAATACACAGCACCGTTGTACAACGCTTTCAGCGTAACGAGCGTGGCAGCCTCACCAACCCAGGGTGCGCCGCTGCGCGTCGGACCCTGGGCTACGATATGAAACGCCTTCGGCGTAAGGCTGTCGCCGCGACCAGTTGCCACGTTCGAAAATTTGCTTCACAGCGTTGCTGGAAAGGGGTTGACACGGATTGGGAAATAGTGTACAATTGTTCTATTCGCTCTTTGGCAATTGAATTTGTGATGCATCGCAAGCAGATCTGGGTTGCGCGTCTGGTGGTCGAGCCGGAACCTACGGGTGATTGTGTCGCGGTTTTGACATCACCTGTTGGTGCCGGTGACAGTTTCATAGTGCCCTCCCACTGCAGAGGGATGCGCGCTGACAAATTCCAGAATTTTTCAGCGCTGAGAGATGTCCTTGGGACCCTAGCGCGCGCTGACAAAATGCGAAATTGTGTCAGCGCGCGATGGCCACAAGAGGGGGACGCGGGATGAGCGATTGATGTCGAAGTGACGACAGGTTCGTGACTGGACGAGCGGATAGACAATCCGCTCTACGTTCATCTGAACTGCGTCTCAATACCGCCAGAAGCGACCGCGGGGTACGTTCAGGCTCCAGACTCTGTCGCCGGCGGGGTCGAATTCTTGTAAGCCTTCGCTGTCGGAAACCAGCGTGTTGCCGTTGGGGATTCGCTGGGCCTGACAGGCGTTGCGGAAGCCCCGTTTTTCCCACACGACTTTGCCGGCCCGGTTGTACTCGACCGCTTTGCCTTGGTTCATTTCGCAAACCAGCACGTTGCCGTTGGGAAGGGCTTGGGCGGTGAGCACGTTGTTCAGGCCGGGCAGTTCCCAGACGATTTTACCCGCTCGATCGATCTCGACTGCTTTTTTGGCGAACTGTAGGTTGACCAGCGTGTTGCCGTTGTCCAGCCGGTTCACGCTGGTGGGGCGGCCTTCCAAGTCGACGCTCCAAGTCACCCGGCCGTCGCGGTCCATTTCCACCACTTTATTGGCTTCGGAAAGGGCGAGCAAGAACTGCCCGTTGTCCAGGCGGCGGACGTCGGACGGCGGGCCGGGCAGCCCGGGAAGCCGCAACGATTCCTTACCTGCCGGGTTGTATTCGATCAGCAGCTTCTTGGAAAAATCGACGACGACGCGGGTGCCGTCCTCGGTCGCGTGGCAGCCCCAGATATATTGGAATCCGTCGGTCTCGAACAGCTTGTTACCCTTGGCGTCGATCTCGCGAAGCTTGCTCGGGTACATGCTCATCAACGTGCGGCCGAGGAACCGCTCGACTGTCTTCAGCGGGAAGTGAAGTTCCGCCTGATCGCCGCTTTCGGAAAGCCACTTCCGCCAGGCGAGCACGGCAGGCTCGCGGTTCTTGTCGCTGTCGTAGGCGACGAACTGAAAATTCTCGTGGGTGAAACTGCGCAGCACGCTGGCGGCCCGCGAACGCACTTCCAAGTCTTCCGCCGAAAGCAGAACGACCAAAGTGGCCAGCGATTGCCGCTCGCCCAAGTTGGCCAGCGATTCGGCGGCAGCCAGGCGGACGATGGCGTCTTCGTGTTCGAGTAGCGGCAGCAGTTCGTCCGTCGCTTTCTCGCCCAGCACATCGGCCAAGGCCAGCGTGGCAATGGCCCGGCGGAACGGCGGCTTTTTCTCGATCGCCCGCCGCAGCACTTTCAAATCGTCTTCCGCAACGGTCGCCCGAACCGCCTGCGCGCCAGGCCCATAGGCCGAGTCTTCGCCGGAGTAGGGAAGGTACTGAAGCACGTGGTACGTCAGGCCCTTCACCTGGTTGTGGGCGATGTATCCCATCACCGCGTTGGGCACGCTTTGCGCTCCACCCTCGTCGGCCTTGGCGAGCACATGGCGGGCGCGGTAGCGAGTTTCGGGATCGTCCGATTCGGCGGCCTCGCGCAGCAAGTCAAGCGGCGGGTTGGGCAGCGAAGCCAGCGTCGCCTCGGCCGCTTCGCGCGTGGCGAAGTCGGCGTCGCCTAGTTGGTCGACCAGCTTTTGGTAGTATTCGCGGTTGTCGTCGTTGGGGATGAGCGACTTCAAGTACTCGCCCAGCGCTTCCTGTGTGGGATCGATGCCTGCGGCGCGGACCGCCGCCTCATACGGCTTCAACGCCTGCTGGCCGAAGGCATCGCCGGCTGATAACCCGGCAGCCGCCAGCGAAATCAAGATCGCCAGATTGCGTCCCATGTTGCCTCGCGCCCGCTTCGATAGAATGTCTGTTCTCGACAATTGCCACTTACCTTTAGGGTAACTTTCTTGTCGGTAGACCGCAAGTTTTAGGCACGACTGGAACGTAGCCCGGGCGCTCTTGTCCGGCAATATTGTGCGACAGAGGAGACAGAGCGATGACGCCGGAAGAACTGATGCAATTGGCGATCGAGAAAACCCGCGACGGGTTGGCGGCGGGACAAAGCCCGTTCGGGTGCGCGATTGCCAAGGACGGGCGGTTGCTGTCGGCGGAGCACAACACGGTGGTCGCCACGACCGACATTACCGCGCACGCCGAGATCAACGCGCTGCGCAGCGCGTGCAAAACGGCGGAGAACATTTTTTTGGACGGGGCCATCGTCGCCACCACATGCGAACCCTGCCCGATGTGCATGGCGGCGCTGCACTGGGCCCGGGTCGATACGGTCTATTTCGGCGCGTGCATCGACGATGCGGACCGGGCGGGGTTCAACGAACTAACGCTGCCCGCGATGGAACTGCTCACCCGTGGCGGCAGCCAGGTAAAACTGGTCGGCTACGTGCTGCAAGATGAATGCGTGCAGCTATTCAACGTCGGGCTGGCGAACCCTGTGCGCACGATGTACTAGGTACTGAGTACCCAGTACCTCACCTTGTCACCTTGTCACCCTGTCGCTTCATGTACCGCGGTCACGGTCGTAGTAATCCCGCCGCGCGGCGTAAAGCGGGCGACCAGCTTCATCTTGCGCGGTTGCACAACGGCGACCAAATCTTCCAAGATGCGGTTGGTCACGTTTTCATAGAAGATGCCTTCGTTGCGAAAACTTTGCAGGTACATCTTCAGGCTTTTCAACTCGACGCACAACTTTTCCGGCGTGTACGTGAACGTCAGTACGCCAAAATCAGGCTGGCCGGTTTTGGGGCACACCGATGTGAATTCGGGGCAGACGATTTCGATTTCGTAGTCGCGCCCCGGGTGCTGGTTTTCGAAGGTCTCAAGCGTGTCGCGGAAGTTGTCGGTCATGTTTGTCGAATTGGGAGTACTTCTGGAAACTTCGCATCTCTGTCATCATAAGCAATGCACAACAAAACGTAATAGCCGGGTCGCAGCGCGACGCGGAGCGAAGAACAACAAATGCGAATCGCCGAAATCTACGCATCGACCCAAGGCGAAGGCCGGCTGACCGGGACCGAGAGCGTGTTCGTGCGGGCGAGCGGTTGCAACCTGCGCTGTTGGTTTTGCGATACGCCGTACACGTCGTGGCGGCCTGAAGGGGACGATCTTTCCGTTGACGAGATCGCCCAGCAGGTGTTGGATTTCGGCGTCGATCACGTCGTTCTCACCGGCGGCGAGCCGATGCTGTTTGCCGAAATGATCCCGCTGTGCCGGCAATTGAAAGAGGCAGGAAGGCACATCACGATCGAAACCGCCGGCACGCTTTACTTGCCGCTGGTCTGTGACTTGATGTCGATCAGCCCGAAACTGGCCAACTCGAGTCCCAACGAAAATGAGGGCGAAGCCGCGAGCGCTTGGGCGGAGCGCCACGAGCGAACGCGGCACGCACCTGCGGTGATCCGGCGGTTGATGGATGAATACGACTGCCAATTCAAATTCGTGATCGACCAACCGGCCGACTGCGACGAGGTGGCGCAGTACCTGCGCGAATTCCCGGAAATCGCCCGGCAACACGTCTGGCTCATGCCGCAAGGAATTGATACGGAGCAGTTGGCCGCCTCGGCTGCGTGGCTAGAGCCCTACTGCCGGCAACACGGCTACCACTTCTGCCCGAGAAAACAGATCGAATGGTTTGGGGCAGTGCGGGGGACTTGATGGATAGTCGTTGTTCGCTCTGCGAACAACTTTCTTTTCGCGGAGCGAAAAGCGTCAGAGGCTTTCAAGTAGACCGCCATCGAATGCTCCAACAACGGCAAGCCGTACCATCCCGCAGAAGATAGCGGCAATCGTGACCCAGGTCATCAGCGACAAGAGGCTGAATTGAAACGGCTTCGGTGCATTTTCATCTGGTGAATGAAGTGGCCGCCGCACTCCGCATGTTAGGCAACGTACAACATCGCGAATTATGGGAACGGGTACGCCAAGAAAGAACCAGGAGATGTAGGCGCCCCGTTTTGACAGCATTTCGTTGGCAACGTCAATCGACCCGCAAGCTTCGCAGTGGGGAATGTTCGGACTGCTTGTCACGAAGCGGGGAAAATCGTCGTGCTCTTGCTCCAATACTTCGATTGCTCTCTCTGCCTGGCTTAGCGGTACTTGAACTTTGATTCCGCCGATTGCGTTGGCGATCAACCAGTCCATCGTGATTGCTTGTTCGTCAACTACAATTGCGTCCAATTCGTAGGCATCGAGAAGATTGCGAATCAACCACGCCCGAATCGGATACCAGGTTGTCGCAACCGTGACGAAGTTGATGTACTCGTCGCGCAACACTTGCCGCCACCTTATTGACCCAGTTCACGTTCAATCCCATCCACCGCCAACCGCAACGAGCGTTCGGCCATTTGGAAATTGGTGTGGTCGGAGATCTCTGGTTGGATTTCGCTGAACAGTTCTCTCGCCTTGCGAAGCTTTGAGAACTTCTTCTTCACGGTTTTCAAATACGCGGCCGCATCGCCGGCTTTCAAAGGCGGGCCGAGGGCGTGGGCGAAGTCGTACAACTCGCGGTGGACTTCGGCCAACTCGTCGTCCTCTTCCACCTCTTCGCAATGCTTGATGAAGGTGCGCACCATCCAAACGTGGCTCACCAAATCATCAATCCGTTGCATGACATCGTCATCGCTCACGTGCGAGGCTCCCCAGAGTCGCTTTTCGCTCCGCGAAAAGCTGTCTTTCGCGGAGCGAAAGACGACAATGTTCGACGTTCAATGTTCACCATCGGTGCTCTCTGGCTTATCCACCGCCGCATGCCCATCACCGCCGCCAGTTGGTTTCGGCGGGTGTCCGTGCGGTGTGTTCGCCGCGACCAGCACGGCGCTGATTCCCATGCCGGCAATGCCCAGCCACATCCACAAGTTGCCGCGGGCGCCGAGGCTGATCACGCTGTAAACCGCCGTCACGGTGACCGCACCGCCGAAGACGAACGGCATCACCGCGTGTGGTATCTTCGCGCCGCCGTTGAACATCGACAGCGTCAGGAACAGCGCCCCGCCGGCTCCCAACATGCCGGCGGTGAAACCCCATCGCGATGGCCCGTCGGTGAAGGTCCACTTGTCCGTGCCGACCACCTTCATGGCGATCAGCCCTCCGGCAATTGCGATCAACAGGTAGGCGACCCCGATGCCGACATACGGTTTGAACGGCGTGTCGACGCAGACCGTGCCGGCCCCGCGGGACATGCCAAGC
>CALBTA010000616.1 GCA_937967755.1 uncultured Planctomycetaceae bacterium
GAACGCATGATGCCTTCTTCGAAGCCCACGGCAACTACCACGCCCTGAACACCTGCAACAGTTGGATCGGCCGGGCGATGCGCACCGCGGGTATCCGAGTGCCAATGCTCACGCCGCTGCCAAAGACGGCGTTTCTGTATTTGCCGGAGTGAACGGCCGTGGGCTAACTGGTATTGATTTCGGGTGGCTCCGTGGTATCGTGAGCGGTGGAACAGGGGCTTGCGTCCACTCGGCGCTGCAACAGCGCACCCAAGCAATGGGCGACTTTCTCAGGAAACCAGTGCTGCAATACTCCGTCGCGGCGGCGGGGCTGTTGGTGTTTTGCGTCATTCTCTTGGCGAATTTCGGCGCGTTCGCACAGGCACCGCCGACCGCCGAGGAACTTCTCGCCACCGCATTGAACGAGGGGCCCCAAGAGGATCGGATCGAAGCAGCGGTCGCGCTTTCACACCACGAGGATGTGACGCTGGAAATGGTGCATGAAGTGATTCAGAAGAGCAGCCTGCCACCCGTGCGGGCTGCGGCGATCGCGGCGTTGGGAAATCGCCGGGATGTTGATAGCTTGCCAGTTTTGATCGACCTGATGGAGGATGAGTCCGAACTGGTCCGGGGCAGAGCGGGTATCGCGGTCGAACGAATCTCTGGGCTGCGAATGGGGTATAATCCTGCGGACACGCCAGAGAACCGAGAACAGACGATCGCCCGGTACCGGCAATTTTGGGAGGATTGCCAAAAGCCTGATTCGAAATTCATTGAATTCATGCGCGACCCAGATGCCGCCAGAGCGCACGCGGAAAAATTTCGCAGAGAGACACATGGAGAAGATTAGGACGGATTAGAAACACAGTTGATCACAAGTTCCACCGAAACTTTTTGGCCACCATGCTCGGAACCGAGGAGGCAACAGATGAGAAAGGCATTTACGCTCGTGGAGTTACTGGTGGTCACTACGATCATCGGCATTTTGATGTCGTTGCTTTTACCGGCTGTGCAGAACGTGCGGTCGGCCGGGCGCAAAGTGACCTGTGCGAACAATCTGCACCAGTTGGGCGTGGCCTATCAAAATCGGCGATCGAAACTTCCCAACTCGCCGATTGATCCGCTGCAGTGGCCGACTGAGTTGCGGACCTACTACGCTGAAGAGGGCGACATCCTGCTTTGCCCTGATGGCAATGACGACGATCTGACCGCGACTTACGTGCCGGGCATGGGGTTTCCAGAACTAGATGGTTTCAGCGACAGCACTAGCAACGGTGGGCTGACCATTCCGTTCGATCCGACGCATTCCCGCGTGCAGCTCATCGAACAGAGCGACACCGTTTATGAGTTGTACTTTGAAGATTCGACCGACTACGACTGGGACTTCGCAATTCGGGCCGAACGGATGGCCGACGGCAACATTCAAATTTGCAAATGGCACCCTTCAGGCACGGTGTTTTTTCACACCATCTTGGATGCGTCCGGGCAAGAAGTTGCGGGCTTGCCTGGGACGAAGCGCTGGCCGCCTTCGGAACCCGATGGTTACGCGTGCGGTACAATTCCCGGCGGCGGTGTGGCGGCCAGCCACTATGGCATGAACGCGGCCGTTCCAAAATTCGTCCGCGGAAACGACGAAGATGTGCTGATCTTGGACTACCACAAGCTAGTTGCCGACGTCGTCGGAACGAGCGCGACCGACTTCTGGCCCGACATGGTCGCTCCGCGGCACCACGGCGACGTAAACGTCTTGTTTTTCGACGGCAGCGTCCGTTCAAAAACACCCAGCGAAATCGACCCGTCGGTTCCCACGCTACACAACACGCATTGGAAGCCTGACCGCATGGCACCGCTGTAAGCCATGCGAATCTTGGCTCTGGAACCTTATTTCGGCGGCAGCCACCGGGCTTTTTTGGACGGGTGGCGGGCACACAGCCGGCATGAGTTTAAGGTGCTCGGGCTGCCGGCTCGGACTTGGAAGTGGCGGATGCGGCATGCGGCTGTGACGTTCGCTGAACAAGCGCGCGAACTCTGCCAAGCCGGCCAGCGGTGGGATGCCGTTTTCTGCAGTGACATGTTGAACCTGGCAGAGTTTCGCGGACTTTGCCCCGCGGCGGTCGCAGCGCTGCCCACGGTCGCCTACTTTCATGAGAACCAACTGACGTACCCGGTGCGGAAGGGCGACGAGCGTGACTTTCACTTCGGTTACACAAACTTCACCACTTGTCTGGCGGCGGACGAAATTTGGTTCAACTCCGACTTTCACCGAAACGACTTCCTCAACGCCCTATCGGCCGCGCTTCAACGAATGCCCGACTATCAAGAGCCGGAGCAAGTCGCTCGCATTGACGCAAAGTCGAAGATTCAACCACCGGGCATTGAAGCGTTTTCGGCACGGACGCCCCGCCAGCCCGGCCCGCTTCGCATACTTTGGGCGGCACGTTGGGAGCACGACAAGAACCCGACGGACTTCTTCTTGGCCCTCGATGCGCTTCGCGCGTCGGGCATCGACTTTCGCGTCAGTGTGATCGGCGAGCAGTTTCGCGAAGTTCCGGCAGTCTTCGCCGAGTATGAGAAAATACTAGCCGGTTGCATCGACCGCTGGGGCTTTCAAAGTTCACGTGAAGAATACCGCGCGGCACTTCTTGAAGCCGACATCTTCGTATCGACCGCCAACCACGAATTCTTCGGCATCGCCGCCGCCGAAGCCATCGCGGCAGGTTGTTTGCCGCTGCTACCTAACCGTTTGGCTTACCCTGAATTGTTAGCGGCGCTCGAAAACTGCCAAGCGTACTTATACGATGGAAGCGTTTGCGATCTCGTCGAACACTTGACCCGGTGCAATCATCTTATGCAACGTGGGTTTGCAACGGCGGAGGCAATCGAGCCGCTGCGGCGTTCGATGGATCACTTACATTGGAAGCGTCGAGCCACCGAAATGGACGCGGCGATGGAATCGGTACGAACGTAGCGGGAGTCGCCAGACTCAAGAGCCATGTCGAAATCAAATCTCAGATATCGGCAAGTACCGGTTGGGCGACGTGAGTACCAGCATGGCGCAGGCGGTGCAGAAGGTGCGGCTGGTGATGCAACTGTGGCCGGTCCAACTGCCGTCGGCGTTTTGGGCGCGGATCAGTTTGTCGCGCACCAGGGCGTACCACTTATCCCAATAGTCGCCACCGCGCTGAATCATCGTTTCGTTAATAAAGTGCAACGCCAAAAAGTGCTCTCCGCCCATGTGGTGAAAGCCCAGGCCCTTAGCTTGCTGCATGGCCATGTTCAGCGCCCAATCGGCCAGCCCGTCACGCTCTTCGCCCAGCGCGTAGATCACCCGAATGCCGGCGGCCAGCGGAAACAGGTTGCGGTTTTTGTCCTTGATCGTCTTGTAAAGCAAGTTCGCCGTGGCGCTGGAGGAAGCCTTCACGTTCAAGCCCGCTCCCCACGCGCCGCGCAAACTGACCCAGCCGGTCACCGCTCCCAACAATGGATACCGACCTTCGCCCCAGTCGCCTTTGGATGTTTGACCGGAACCGATCTTGGCGACGAGACTGGTCAACGCGCTGCGCGCACGGTGATCTTCCACCCCTTGGCCAAGCGACTGGCTAAGCAACAGCGCGCCGAAGTGGTGATCGGCGTAGCCGGAAAGGTCGGCCTTGACCTGCGTGTTCAAATTCACGGTGAACTGGTTCTTCGCGGAAGCGGTCACGATGTAATGCTGCGTCTTCCGCACCAGCCGATACAGTTCCCCCTCGTAAAGCGAGGTGCCCTGCGACATCATCGCCAGCCCGACCATGGCGCTGCAACTAATATCGCTGGGCGTGCCGATGTCCAGCCCGCAACCGTCATCGCGGTTGAAGGTCTTCTTCATCCAGGCGTTGCCCATCTTCATCGAACGCTTGCTGGCGGGCGTGAACTCATCCGGTTCGGACGAGTGCCGCCGGGTTGACGCCGTTCCGCCAGCGTCGTCGCTCTGCAACAAGCGACCCCGAAGCAGCAACGGCGATGCCGCCAGCCCGGCCAACACTTTTCTTCGCGCGACCATGAATCCGTCCCCTTTTTTCTGAAGAGCAAAGCGCAGGCAATTGACCTACACGTTGGTTGCGCACCCTGTCCTAACAGTTTACCCATTTCGGGGAATTGGTCAAAGTTGAGTCCGTAGCGGGGGCTTCCAGCCACCGTGAAAGCCTGCAACACGGTGGCTAGAAGCCCCCGCTACATTGCTGGCACGTCTAAATCATACGTAACCCGCCCCCCGCTGGCGGTCACTTCGACATTTGGCGGCGAGAAGTCCGTCGGGATGTAACTTTCGCCGGGCGTGCCCATCGTGGGTGGAACCTTCCAGCTTTCCAGTCGCACTCGGTACGTGCCGGGCACCAGTCCGTCGCCATCGGCAAAGGACGAAGCGTTAAACTTTCCGCTGGTATCGAACCGCGCGCGGCCGGGGCGGCGCTCGAAGCCGTCGGCGACTGTGATCGGCGCGAAGTAGATCGCCCCTTCCGCGGGTGGAGGCCCTCCGGCGAACGTGATCGTCCCGCTGACCGGAATCGTTGTGGGACGCGAAGGGCCGCAACAACCGGCGACGAAGATGAGGAGGGAGGAGAGAAGAGCGAAGCACGAAGGGAGAAGCGCGAACGGCGATAGGCGCTTTAACATTTGATCAAACACAAGAATGCCTCCTCGCCCTTCTCACCTCGCCTTTCGCCCCTACGGTAACGTCACCACCTCGCCGCCGGACCGCGTGCCCAATTCAGCATACAACTTATGGTCGATCGATTCCGAAAGAAAATGCACACTGCCGTCGCCTATCACGAACAACGCGCCGCCGGAATGCAGGCTCTTGTACCCGCTGGTGATCGCCCAAAGTTGCAACGACCCGCTGTGCTGCCCATCGTCCTGCTCCATGGTGTTGATCGGAACGCTCATACCGGAAACCGGAAAGTTCGGGCAGAACGCTCCGTTCCAAACGTAATGGCCCGGCAGCGTTTCGCCAGCCATGATGGTGTTCGTCAGCCCATCACGCACATCGTCGAACGAAACGCTGGTATGCCAACGCCCGAACATGCCAGCGAAGGTTCCATCCGACATCCCGCAGCCGCCGCCGTAAGACCCGAAATTGCAACCCTGGCAGCACCAGTTGGTGGCGCTGGGAACGGTATCAGGGCACAGCGGGCAATTGTCGGGGTGCGTCGGCCCCATCGATCCGGTGTAAGACAACATGGCGCTGTTCGACGGGTTCGTCGTGCCGCCGTTCAAATCGGGCGAATCGCCTCGCTTTTGCAGAATCGGCGAGCGTGACTGCGGGTCGCTGGGGCAAAGGTAAACTTTTTGCGGTGTCTCGCAGGCAACCTTGTTCGCCGCATCGACCAGCGGCTTCGTTTGGTCGAACAGGTCATAGTGGTTCTGTTGTTCGACAAACGGCAAGATGGCCATCGCCCAGGTGTAGCTATTGCCGGTCGTGTAATCCGACCCGTACGGCAGCGTCCCATGATTCGTATGGTAATTGTGCAGCGCCAGCCCGATTTGCTTCAGGTTATTACTACACTGCATCCGCCGCGCCGCCTCACGGGCCTGCTGCACCGCCGGTAACAACAACGCCACCAAAATGCCAATGATGGCGATGACTACCAGCAATTCAACGAGCGTGAAGGCCGCTCGGGCTGGAACGCCGCGCTTTCGTTGATCGGGGATCAAAGTCTGACAGTCCATAGTTTTGTACTACCTTCACGGGTAGTTCGAAAAACCGTGATGAGAATCTTATCGTAACACAATCGCCGTACTATCGCGCGTTCATTCGGGGCCGATACGCAGCGGTTAGTCGCGGATGCGACGGCATGGGATAGCCTGGGACTTCAGTCCCAGGTATTCGCCCACCGCCGCACCAGAGTCGCGTAGCGACGGCATGTGCCGTGTCGCCTACCGTCGGCTCAATCTTACTCTTCGCCTTCCAGTTTTCCTCTCGTTCCCACGCTCTTCGTGGGAACGCACGTCTGGCCGCTCCGCGGTCCTGCGGCTGGTACTAGCCGCAAGCGACGCAGAGCGTCGCGGGTATTGCGTTCCCACGCGGAGCGTGGGAACGAGTTGCAAACGCGCCGGCCTTCACCCAGCGCTGTAGGGTGTGTCGAGCAAAGCGCGTACCTCGGTGCGTCTGCGCTCGGCTTGCATGTGGACTTCGATGCACACGTTCACCGCGATTCGACCGCTTTGCGCTGACGCACCACATTCCGCTCCGAGCTTGACACACCCTACTCCTCACTCTCAACGTCTTCGTCGTCTTCATAGTTCGGGGGAGGGCTGATTTGGATCGCTTCTTCCTCTTGGTCCAAATGTTCACTCATGTTGCTCAGAAACTCCGCCGCTTCGCGTTCGAACTTTCGCTTCCCTTTCCGGCGACGCTTCCTTTCCTCGCGCTCGGTCAGGTCGGTTTGCGGCTGGCCGTGCTTCAGCATCCAAACGGCGGCCCGCCAACTGGTGTCGCTGGCCCGTTTGATCGCCAGCATCGGGTGGACTTTGGCAACCGCCTGCGCCCGAACGACGTCCTCCCGAAACGCTTCGTCCCGCTTGAGGGCTTTGCTGATGGTGGTCGAATGAATACCCAGGTAGTTGGCCGCGGTCCGTTGGCTGACGCCGGCGGCGATCAGCGCGACGACTTTCGCTTTCGCGAACACGTCAAAGACCTGCGGGCGGCCGCCCCGATCTTTGGTCGGGTCGAGAGGTTTTTCAGCTCCCTCTTCGGAGTGGGAAGTACTGACACTTTTGTTAGGTTTGTCAGCACCAACCCGATCCCCAAGGGACCCTGAGATTGCTGAAAAACCGTTTCGTTTTTCAGCACCAGCCTGTTGGCCGACCGGGGGTTTTTCACCGCTTTGCGGAATTACCTCCCGTGGGGACGAATCGCTGTGAACATTCCGCTGCGGTTGCTGCCTCGACATACGCCTGCTCCTTTGAAAATAGGGGCTCCCGATTTATACATACGTATAGTACATATATGCACACTACTTGTCAGCCCCAAAGCAGCCCCGGCGG
>CALBTA010000617.1 GCA_937967755.1 uncultured Planctomycetaceae bacterium
TTCAGCCGCAAACTGTTGGGCGGGTGGGAGTTAGAGGGCAGGGGGTGTTGTTGGTGGTGAAGGGGGTGGTGAATGTGTTGGGGGAATTGTTCGGCGATCGAGCGACGGCCCTGAATCGTGAACAATTGAGGACAATTGTTCTACAAAGAAGCGAGATTTGACTGCCCTCACCCAGAGGGAGAGGGCGGACGGGTTACAAACCCGTCCTACGGCGGTAGCGGTGATAGCGGAATCCGGTTGTGACGGATATTCCTTCAATGCGGGCGGGGGGTTGCGTCGATGGTACATGAGAGACTCATCTCGACGGGCGCGTCATGCTGCGTCGAAGCGACCCAATTCACGCATTTGTTTTCCGGGGGGAAATCATGCTCCGCCGTTTGCTGCTGTTGACCATCATCGCCGCTTCCGCATTTATCGTTTTTGCCAGCAGCGGGGACGCTGCGGCTCAGGATCGGGCGTTTGGCCGTAGCTGGGGCCATACCTACAACACCCACGATTGGGAACGGTTCTATCACTATCCGTATGTGTACTACCCGCAGAACTACTGGGGGAACGAGTACTACCGCAGTGCCGAGAGTTTGTACTACCGCTACCCGCAAGAGATGCGCGTGCCGGTCTACAATAAGGCGTGGCACAATTATTACCCGCAAGGGCTAGGCCACTACAAGAACCGCAATACGCCGCTGGGGCAAACGCACTACGGCCCCTCGCCGACGGTTGGGCGTTACCACTGGGGCCATCACTTCATTTTGGATGTGTTTTAGGCTGCGGACATAGTCGCCTTTTCGCTCCGCGAAAAGCGAGTTGTTCGCGGTAGCGAACAACGACTATGGAAGTTGAAAACCCAACGCCAGGCCGTTCCACATCGATGGTGTGGGTCGGCCTGATTGCAATTGCGGGATTGCTGCTGGTCGTGATGGTGTCGGCCAGCATGCTGCGCGAGCGGCCGCGGCGTCCGGCCGAAGGCAAGCCGCTGGCGATCGTCGACTTGCCAGTGCTGATCGGCGAAGGCGAAACGCTCTCGACTGATTCGCTGCGCGGGCAAGTTGTGCTGATCAACTTCTGGGGCCCGTGGTGCCCGCCTTGCATCCGAGAGATGCCGGAGTTGGTCGCGCTGCAGGAGAAGTACGCCGGGCACGAAGACTTTCGGCTGTTGTTTGTTTCGTGTTCGACCGAGTACGTTCCGCTGCTGCCACCGGCGATGGGCTGGGGCGAAGACGTCGACGCGCTGCGAAGCGACACGCAGCGATTGATCGACCGCGACGGCCACAACGTGAAGGTTTATTGCGACCCACGCGGCCGCACCCGCGACGCGCTGGCCGGCATCAACGGCTGGCACGGCTACCCAACGACGGTGCTGCTCGACCGGGAAGGGGTGATCCGGCGGGTATGGCTCGGCAATCTGCCGGGTGCGGTGGAGGAGATGGAGACCCACGTGCGGTTGTTGTTGACGCAGTAGCCGCGAGGCGCTAGCCGCGGGTGGGTTGTGACTTACCGGCGGCTAGCGCCTTGCCGCTCAGTTGCGAAATGAATTGCGATGCTTCGGCGGCGGGGTCTTCGGCGTTGATGATCGCTCCGCTGACTGCCACGCGGGTTAGGCCGGCTGCGATGACTTGTTGAATGTTGTCTGTGTCGATCCCGCCGATGGCGAAGGCCGGCAGGGTGATTTCGGCGGCGACTTGGGTGACGAATTCCAAACCGGCGAAGTTGTCGAACCGCTTCGTGGTTGATGGAAACGTTGGCCCAACGCCGATGTAGTTGGCCCCGTCCAAAACGGCCGCGCGGGCTTGGGCGATGTCGTGTGTGCTGACGCCAACCAACACATCCGGCCCGGCGATCTGCCGGACCTCGCGCACGGAAAGTTCCTCTTGCCCAACATGCACTCCATCGGCACGAGCGAGGCGCGCCAAGTCGGGGCGGTCGTTCATGATGAACAGGGTGGCACTATCGCGTGTTGCTTCGCGCAGCGACTTCGCGCGCGCAAGAAGCTCACGATCGTTAAGGTTCTTGTCACGCAGTTGCAGCACGTCGACCCCGGCCTCGACCAGCGCCCCGGCCAGCCGACGGAAGCTGTCGAGCGAGTCGCGCCCGTCGATCAACACGTACAGCCGCGCGTCGGCCAACTGTCGCGCGCTGTCGGCGGTGATCTCGACAGCCCGGTGCAGAGTGTAGGTTCGGTAGCGCAACTGCTCGATTGCCGTAGCGGCATCCGGGTGATCGATCTTGGCGAACTCTTCCAGGCTGCGCAGCGACTGTTGCAGCCGGGCGAAGTTCGCACTGGCAACCGCTGATGCGTCCACCCGGCGGGATTCGCTTTCAGTCGTCAGGCCGGTCCCAACATCTTCGGCCGTATCCCGAGCCGCTCGCCGGCTTCGCAGCGTAATCGCCGCGATTGCCGCCTGCAAATCATGCCGCAGGTCCTTCGCAAGCCCGGTCAAATGGACATCGTCCAGCCCCAGGCGCAGGTAATCTTCGATCACGCGCAAAGCCTCCGAGGCTCGATTCGCCGCAGCGTCGAGAATGCGGAGGGTGGTGGTTTCGGGTGGTTGGTTCATGGAAGTTGCTAGCTCATCCCGTAGCGGGGGCTTCCAGCCACCGTAAGAAAGACGACGACACGGTGGCTACAAGCCCCCGCTACGACTCATCCTACACGTTTTCGGCATATCCGTTTCAGGCGGGCGCGGCGGGCCGGGGCGTTGCCGTAACTCTAACGGCCGCAAATAGTTGTGCTTGCTCCAGCCGGGGGTGTGTCTTACAATTCGGCGGTAACTGACATCTCCATAGCGGCGAATGTCTAGATTTTGGCTGGGATGCCAACGGCACGCTGTCGCCAGATGCGAA
>CALBTA010000618.1 GCA_937967755.1 uncultured Planctomycetaceae bacterium
CTTCGAAAAGCTCAGGTACAGATTAGTGTGTAGAGGCTTGGCTACCGCTTGATCAGCTCTCGCGTGATGATGCTGAAGACGCCATCAGCGACGCGTTGTTTATCACCTGAAAACTCATCCAGCACATCGCCCGCCGGGTTGAGAACCTCCACCTGGTTTTCGTCGGCGTTCATCGCTTCCGGGCCGTTGAGGACGATTAGGTCGCAACTCTTGCGTTCCATTTTTGCAATCGCGCGAAAGCGTGCATCTTCGGTTTCCAAGGCGAACCCGACGACCCATTGATCTGCCCGCTTCTCGCTTCCGAGCGTAGCGACGATATCTGGGGTTTCGATCAAGTGCAGCACCAGCGGTTCGCCGGTTTTGGAAATTTTTTGCTGGGAAACGATCTCAGGCCGGTAGTCGCAAGGGGCCGCGACGCCGATCAGGCCATCGCACGTTTCGAACTCTCGCCGGCAAGCCAGCAACATCTCTTCGGTCGAGACGACCGGCACGACATGTACGCCGCTGGGGTAATCGACTTCGACCGGCCCGCTGACGATCACCAACTCATGCCCCGCGGCTTGCACGGCCGACGCCAGCGCGCTGCCCATCCGACCGCTCGACGCGTTCGTCAAATACCGTACCGGGTCGAGGTACTGCCGCGTTGGCCCTGAAGTGATTAGGATTCTTGCCATACGTCGGCTACGAATTCAGCGTCTTTACAATCGCTTCGAGGATCGTGTCCGCCTCGGCCATGCGGCCGGCACCGGTGCGGCGGCAACTTTGCCAACCCTCTTCCGGGTCGACGAACATGGCACCGTCTTCGCGAAGCTGCGCGACGTTGCGCTGGACGGCCGGTTGCTGCCACATGGCTGCGTTCATTGCCGGCGCGATCAACACCGGGCCTTCAAACGCCAGGTACAACGTCGAAAGCAGGTCGTCGGCCAATCCAGTCGCCGCTTTCGCTAAAAAGTTGGCCGTCGCCGGTGCGATGCAGAGCAAGTCGCCGCGCTCAGCCAATTCGATATGCCCACCTAAAGGTGACGATGCCGGATCGATCGCTGCGGAATGCACCTGCCGGCCGGTCAGCGCCGCAAATGTTGCTGCCCCGACGAACTCCGCAGCGCTGCTGGTCATCACGACGCTCACGCCCGATCCCGCCTGCACCAGGCGGCTGGTCAACATCGCGGCTTTGTAAGCCGCAATGCCGCCGCAGACACCCAACACAACTTCGCGGTCTTTCATGCGGAAGCGCCTACACCTCTTCCGGGTTCAAATCGGGCAGCCCGCCGGCGGCATCGTCAAGCTGACCCGTGATGCGGACTTCGTTGCTGGTATCCAGAAAGATTTTGTCTTGGATGATTTCCTGAACGACAATTTCCAACTTATCGTTCGTATCGCCTTCGACGAGCGGGCGGCTGCCAGCGTTCAGGGCAACCAGCCGTTTTTGAATGAGCGTCGACAACTTAAAACGCCCTCCAACCTTGTTCACAATGGCTTCTTCTTTCAACGCGTCGATCATACGGTTGCTTCTCCGTGGGTCACGTGCCGTGATTAGCTGGCGTAAGTTTGTAGGATTTCGCAAATCTCGCTGACCGCCCGCTCGACTGTGTCGTTGATCACCTGGTGGCGGTAGCGGTCGGCGAGCGACAATTCGTAATTGGCCCGGTCAAGCCGGTGGCGGGTGGCTTCCTCGTCTTCTGTTCCGCGGTTTTTGAGCTGCCGCTCCAAATGCTCTCGCGACGGGGGCAGGATGAAAATTGTCACCGCGTCTGGGTGGGCCTTCATCACTTCCAAGGCCCCGTTGACCTCTATCTCTAAGATTACCCATTTCCCGGCGTTTAGGCCAGTGGCAACCGTCTCTCGCAAGGTGCCGTACCAAACCCCATTGCCGTAAGGTTCGAAGCACTCCAGGAACTCGCCCGCATCTTTTCGCCGCTGGAATTCATCCAGCGTGAGAAAGTAATAGTTCTCGCCCTCGGTTTCGCCCGAGCGCGGCTCGCGGGTGGTTGCCGAGACACTCAGTTCCAGCGGCAATTCGCACTGCGCGAGCAAATGCTTGACGACCGTTGACTTGCCGACACCGGAAGGGCCGGAGATGATCACAAGCTTGCCAGCGGTAGTCATGTTGCTCACAGGACAATAGCCGGGGGCCAACGGCCCGCGCAGTCTTTAGGAACACGGGAAACATAACTTCGGCATTTGTAACTGCCCTCACCCTACCCTCTCCCAGTGGGAGAGGGGTTTGGGGACGAAGTTATTTTTCCCGTGTTCCTTAGTGTTCCTAATCGTTCACTCAACGTTCTGAATCATCTCGCGCATTCGTTCGATCATCGCTTTGATCTCGACGACGTGGCGGGCGATTTCGGCATCGTTGGCTTTCGAGCCAATGGTGTTTACTTCGCGGAACATCTCTTGCGTGACGAACTCCAGTTTCCGCCCGACGCTGTCGCCGGAGCGCATGATTTGATCGAACTGTTGCAGGTGGCTACGCAGGCGGACGACCTCTTCTGCGATGTCGCTCCGCTCGGCGAAAATGCCGACTTCGCGAACGATGTCGGCCGGTTCGACGGCTACTTCGTGTTCGGCCAGCAGCTTTGTCAGGCGCTGATGCAGGCGGTCGGCGTAGCTTTCCACGACCAGCGGTGCCCGCTTCTCAATCGCATCCAACTCAACGCCCACAGTCTTGCAGTTCTCCAACATGTCATCGGCCATCGCCTGCCCTTCGCGCTGGCGCATTTCAGCCAGGTGCGACAGCGCTTCGCCCAATGCTTCCTTCACGACGGGCCAGGCCGAATCGATATCGGCCTTGGCGGCTGATTCATCATCCACAACGCCGGGCAACGCCAAGATCGATTGCACGATCACTTCATCGCCGATGTTCGCGGCGGCGAACAGCCGGTCAAGCTGCTTCTGGTAACTCTTCAGCACAACTTCGTTGATCGCAAAGTCATCTGGCGACGCATCACGGCGAATGCGCAGGTTCACCTGCACGG
>CALBTA010000619.1 GCA_937967755.1 uncultured Planctomycetaceae bacterium
GGCGCATAGATTTTGTCGTAGTTGATCACGGTCGTCAGTTGCGGTCCTTCAATACCGCTCACCAAGTTGCCCTTTTCCACCAACGTCTTGCCGACACGACCGCTGATGGGCGTCGTTACGGTGCAGTACTTCAAGTCGATTTCTGCCTTCTTCAGATCTGCCTGAGTTGCGTAGACTGTGGCCTGCGCCACGGATCGTTCGGCTTTGCGTTGGTCAAGCTCTTCGCGGCTGACAACTCCCTTTTCCACCAAGGGAACCGCTGCCTTGTATCGGGCATCGGCGTTGAGGTATTCCGACTGAGCCACGGCAACATCGGCCTTCGCCTTCAACACGGCCGCTTCGTAGGTTTCCCTTTCGATCAGATATAATGTGTCGCCAGCCGTTACGTCGTCTTCCGTCTTGAATTCGATCTCTTCGATTAACCCATCGACGCGGGCCCGAATTTCCACCAAACCGACCGGCTGCGTCGTGCCGGTCTCTTCCAGGTAACTCGTTACCGTTTGAACCAATGGGTTAGCTACGGTAACTTCCGGCGGAGCAGGCGGCTGGTACTCGTTGGGGGCCGTGCAGCCGCTAGCCGCCAATGGAAACAACAGAGCGGGGAAATAGAGCAACAAGCGGTTGCGGCGGCAAGCCGAGACGATCAGAGCAACTTGGGTAATCATAATCTGGCGAGAACTGTTGAATAGATATCGCACGTTTCGATGAATGTGGAAAACCTGGGCCGATTTCGCTACGCATCTTAACACCAAACGCCCGCTGTGTCTGGCTGTTAACCTCGTCGCGTCAGCCTTGTTTATCTCACCGCGCAGCCCTGTCAGATATGAGTACAATGCGGTGTTGTCGTTCACGATTATCTATACCTAAACCAGACTCCCCACAGGCTCGCTGTATGATTCAGACTTGTTGTCTACTGATTCTCCTTTCGATCGCGGGCAATGCGCAGGCTGCCAAGCGGCCGAACATTGTGCTGGTCTTCATTGATGATATGGGGTGGGGCGATTTTTCTTGTTTTGGAAATACCGACGCGAAGACGCCGCAGATTGATCGGCTGGCCAGCGAGGGAATTCGCTTCGAGCAGTTTTACGTCAACTCGCCGATCTGCTCGCCTTCACGCACGGCGATTTCGACGGGGCAATACCCGCAGCGGTGGCGGATCACCTCGTTCCTCAGCAATCGCGACCACAATAACCGCCGCGGCGTGGCGCAGTGGCTCGACCCGAAAGCGCCGATGCTTGCCAGGTCGCTGCAAGATGCCGGCTACGCGACGCGGCATTTCGGTAAATGGCACATGGGCGGGCAGCGCAACGTCGACGACGCGCCGCCGATCACCGTCTACGGCTTCGATGCGTCGCTGACGAACTTCGAAGGAATGGGCCCGAAGCTGTTGCCGCTGGTGCTCAAGCCGGGCCAAAAGGAACCCGGAAAAATCTGGGGCGATGCCGAGCGGCTCGGCGATGGCTACCGCTGGATGTTGCGCAGCGAAATCACTGGCGGGTTCGTTGACGCTTCGATTGAATTCATTGAGCAAGCGCAGCAGGCGAACAAACCGTTCTATATCAACGTCTGGCCCGACGACGTGCACAGCCCGTTCTGGCCGCCCGTTGACAAGTGGGCCGACGGCAAGCGCGGGCTGTACCACGCCGTGCTGGAAGCGATGGATCGCCAACTGGGCAAGCTGTTCGATCGCATCCGCGACGATCCAAAATTGCGCGATAACACGCTGGTGCTAATCTGTTCAGACAATGGCCCCGAGCAAGGTGCCGGCAGCGCCGGGCCGTTTCGCGGCTTCAAAACGCATTTGTACGAAGGAGGGATCCGCTCGTCACTGATCGTTTGGGGCCCGGGTTGGACAAAGCGGAAAAATCACCTCGACAAAGATTCGGTCTTCTCGGCGATCGACCTGGTTCCGACGTTGCTGGAACTTACCGCGACTGACAAGCCACAGGGCGTGAAGTTCGATGGCGAGTCGCTCGTTCCCACGCTTCTCGGCGAAGGGGGGTCGCGGAAGGCACCGCTCTACTTCCGCCGCCCGCCCGACCGCGATTCATTCTACGGCGTGGAAGATTTGCCCGATTTGGCGATGCGCGACGGAAAGTGGAAACTGCTTTGCGAGTACGATGGAGCCGACGCGGAACTTTACAACCTGGAAACCGACCGCGGCGAAACGAAAAACATGGCCGACGATCATCCGGCAATTGTTAAGCAAATGACCGATGCGTTGATCCAATGGCACAAGGCGATGCCGGCGGACAAAGGGGCGACTTACAA
>CALBTA010000620.1 GCA_937967755.1 uncultured Planctomycetaceae bacterium
GCCGCCGCCAATCGGCGTCATCAGTGTGCGGCCCTTCCAGATGGCGTTGACCGCGGTCTCAACTTTCTCAGGAGCGTTCAACGTCTCAACGGGGTAAGCCTTTTCGTTGCCGAAGATTTCCATCTTCCACCCGGCCTGGCCGTAGTAGTCTTGCCGTTGAATGAATGCCGCAACAATCGACATGTCGATTAGGTTGCGGAGTTGTCCGTAAACCGGCGACTTGACCGCTAGTTGCGGGTACAGGCGGGTGAAGCTTTCGACGAATGTGCGGCTGGCCGTGTCGGCGTTTTTCGATTTCACCCGCACGCCGTCGGCGGTGACCATTTCATCCGCGCCGACAAGGTGAACGCCGTTGCCAACGAGTTCCATCGCCAAATCATCTTCGCTGACCTTCACGCACTCGTAGTTGGGCTTGAAATACCAACGTTGCAGGGCGTTGCGGGAAACGCTGGCCGGGTTGGCTTTCGCGACGTAGCTGGTGATCTTCACCGGCGGTTGTTCCAGCCCAATGCCGATCAGTTTCATGCGGTAGTCGGCTTCCGCCAAGACTTGGGCGAAGTGGGTCTTCGGCGAGACCCCTTTAATGGTCACGGTTTGCTGCCCCAAACTTTCGCGCAAGCCGTTGACGATTGCCAGCGTGTCGCGCGGCGTCGCCCTGCCGCCCACGCGAAGCAGGAACTGTTGCATCTGTTTCAAGCCCTCTTGCGTCGGGTCGATCGAAACGCCGATCACCTTGGGGCCATCAGCAGCCGGCTGGAAGGCTCGCAGCGCGACGATTAAATCATCCAGCAGCAGCGTCGCCTGGCCGGTTTCCATGCCGCGCGAACGTCCGTCGGCATCAATGAAGTACCCCTCGGACGGGCCGGCGATGACGATATCACCTGTGTCGGGATAAAAGAAAACGTATTGGATGCGGGTCAGGCCGGCGAGGTGTTTCATGTCTTCGGTCGGACCGGCGTTTAGGCGAATCTGCTCGCCCAAGGCGGCTTCCAAACGGTTGAGCGAAACCTTGCGCAGCTTGCTTGGTCGGGCCAGGTCGGCGTCGAGCGTTCGCCGTGCTTCGGCCAACCGCTGGCGGGTCAGTTGACCCGAAGGATCGCGCATCGTGCGGGTTTTCAGGACACCTTCGGCATCGACATCCACGCCGCCGGCACCTTGAGCCAACAAAGTCGAACTGAAGCCCAAGACCAACAGGACGCTGAGGGAAAACTGCCACTTCATCCGTCGCCAAACCATGTGATTGCCTCTCAATGATGCGGAAGCGACTGGACGGGTACTTCTGACCCGCCCGACGTTCATTGTCCGATACGCCCCGGCCCGGCCCAAAAAGTGCCTGCTGCCGGGGGCGTGGGTTGACTGTTCAAATCAGGCAAGACCAGCCCGATTTCCTGATATTAATTAGCGAACCGGCGCAAGGCAAGTAATTTAGGAGATTTGTCGGGTTTCGGCGGCGTAAGTGGGCCGTTTTGCCGTTATGTCCCGTTTGCCGTGCTGGTGAGCAGTTTGAGATTTCCTGGCCCCAGCAGATCATCGACCCGCGACTTCATCTCCGGGACTACGTCGACCTTCAGCCCGTCGCACCGCATTTTGACCCGGTTGCCGTCGTCAAGAGTCATCATCAATTGCAGATGGCATCGCCCGGGGTAAGCGCGAAGAATTTCCCGCAGCGTTTTCACGGTTGGCTCGTTGCTTTGCGCGGCATCCAGACGGATCAGCACGCCTTCGGTGAAGCGTTGATCCAACTGGTCCAGCGGCACCAGTTCGTTGACGATCAAATTCGCTTCGTCGCCGCCGCGGCGGTCGAGGGCCCCGCGCACTAGCATGACCGCGTCAGGCTCGACGAGTTCGGCATACTTTTCGAAATCGTCAGGCCAGAGGATGCAGCGGATCATGCCGTCCATATCTTCCAGATCGAACATCACATATTTCGTCGGCTTGCCCGGCCGGGCGTTCTTCGTATGCGAAAACTTGAGCGACGAAAGCATTCCTCCTAACACAACCTCGGCCCGATCGGCCAGCCCGTCGAGCGATGTGGTCGAATGCTCGCAAAACGTCGCAAGCTTTTCTTGATGTTCGGCCAACGGGTGGCTGGTTAAGTAAAAACCAAGCACTTCGCGTTCGGCCAGCAGTTTTTCTCGCTCGTCCATCGGAGCGACGACGGGCAGGGCATCTACGGTCGCGGCGTCTTCGGCACCCTCGTCATCGTCTCCGCCAAATAGGTTCATCTGACCACTCTTGCGATCCGCCGCGGCGGCTGCGCCGCTTTGCATCGCGCGATCAATCACGGCGAGATACTGTTCGCGCTTTCCGCCCAAGCAGTCGAACGCGCCCGCCTTGACGAGCGTTTCAATTGTGCTGCGGTTACATTGAGATGCATCTACCCGTTCGCAGAAGTCGTAGATGTCGCGGAACGGCCCTTCGGTTTTCCTCGCCTCAACAATCGCTTCCGCCGCCCCGCCTCCACAGCCTTTGATAGCGCTCAACGCAAAGTGAATATTCTTGCCGTCCACGGTGAAGTCGACCCCTGACTGATTCACGTTGGGGGGAACCACCTCGATTTCCATCCGCTGGCAATCTTCCATATGCTCAACGAGTTGGTCCTTCCGTTTGAAATTCCGCCCCGGAATATCACCGGACAGCAACGCGGCCATGAACTGCACCGGGTAGTGGGCTTTCAGGTAGGCGGTCATGTACGCGATCAAGGCGTACGCCGTACTGTGCGATTTGTTGAACCCATATCCGGCGAATTTGAGAATCATTCCCCAAAATTCTTCCGCCTGTTTCTCGGTCAGCCCTTGCTCGACAGCCCCTTCCAGGAACGTTTTCTCGTTCTCGGCGATCAGGGCTTCCTTCTTCTTGCTGATTGCTTTGATGCAGGTATACGCCTTGGCCAGTTGAATGCCGCCCAGCCGGTTGAGAATCCGCATCACCTGTTCCTGGTACACCATCACGCCGTTGGTTTCGGAAAGGATCTCTTCCAACACCGGGTGCAGATACTCGGCTTCCTTGCGCCCGTGCTTCACATTCACATACTCATCGACCATCCCGCCTTCCAGCGGCCCGGGGCGGTACAGGGCGTTGGTGGCGATGATGTCGCTGAACGCGTCGGGCTTCATCTTCTGCAACAGGTCGCGAATGCCGCCGCTTTCCAGTTGGAAGATGCCTTTGGTTTCGCCCCGTTGCAACAGGGCGAACGTATCGGCGTCGTCCAGCGGAAACTTCTGCGGATCGACGCGCTCGCCGGTCGTCTGCTCGATGAACTCCACGGTCTTGGAAAGAATCGTCAGGTTCCGCAGGCCGAGAAAATCCATCTTCAACAAGCCGGCGTCTTCCACGTCGTTCATCGACCACTGGGTGATGATGTCTGACTTACCCGAAACCCGGCCCAGCGGGACATACTCGGTCAGCGGTTTGTCGGCAATCACCACCGCGGCGGCGTGCGTGCCAACGTTACGGGCCAGCCCTTCGATCTTACGGGCCAGATCGATCAGTTCGCGAATTTCCCCATCGCCATCGTACGTCTTGCGCAAGTCGTCGCTGGTTTCCAACGCTTTGTCGAGCGTGATGCCCAACACCTCGGGCACCATCGCAACGACCTGGTTGACCCGGGCGAGCGGAATGCCCAGTGCCCGGCCCACGTCGCGAATGGCCGCACGAGCCGCCAACGTGCCGAAAGTTCCGATCTGAGCCACGTTCTCTTCGCCGTATTTCTCCTTGACATACTGCATCACCACGCCGCGGCGATCCTTGCAGAAGTCGATATCGATATCGGGGGCTTCCTGCCGGTTTTCGTCCAGGAACCGCTCGAACAGCAGGGCGTATTCGATCGGGCAAACGTGGCTCAGGTGCAGGGCGAAGCAAACGATCGCACCGACGCCGCTGCCGCGGGCGGTCGCAGGGATATCATGTTCGCGGGCGTAGCGAACGAAGTCCCAACAGATGAGAAAGTAGTTCGAAAAACCGAGCTTGCTGATCACCCCCAATTCGCGATCCAACCGGTCTTGCACGACCTGCGAAAGCACTCCGCCCGGCAGCATCCCTTCGTTGCCGGCGTATCTTTCCTTCAAGCCGGTTTCGCAAAGTTCGCGCAGCAACTGGTCAGCCGTTTTTTCCTTGGGCAGCGTGAAGGTCGGAAAGTGGCGCTGGCCCAAATCCAACTGAATGTCCACCCCGTTGGCGATCTCTTGGCTGCGGGCGACGGCGTCTTCCATGCCGGGAAACGCGTCGTACATCTGCTGCTGGCTGCGCAGGAAGAACTCTCGGCCTTCCATTTTCATGCGGCCCGGGTCGGTGCGGAATTTCCCGGTGTTGATGCACAACATCACGTCCTGAGCCTCCGCGTCCTCGCGGTCGACGTAATGGCAATCGCTGGTCGCAACCAGCGGAATGCCCAGTCGCTTGGCGATATCGGCGGTCCCTTCCAGGGCGGTGCGCTGCACGTCCACGCCGTTGTTCATCACCTCCAGGTAGTACCGGTCGC
>CALBTA010000621.1 GCA_937967755.1 uncultured Planctomycetaceae bacterium
TCGCAGGCGGGATTTCAATTTTCACGATCATCTGCGCCCCAACCGCTATTGGCCTACTGATTTGGGGACTGCTTGTCTATTCGAACGAAGAAGTCAAGCAAGCATTCGCGAACCACTAGGATTGAACACCATGTTCAACAAACAACAACGCATCGAAGAAACCCACCGCGTCACCACGGGCAGCACGGCGCTGCTGGTGATTGATATGCAGCATGGCTTCTTGGATGAGAGCGCTTCGCTGTTCGTGCCGAAGGGTCGGGTGGTGTTGCCGGATGTTGTTAAGCTGGTCGAAGCGTTTCGGTCGGCGGACATGCCGGTGATCTTTACGGAGTTTGTCTACGCGACGAACGTGCCCTGCCTGCGCGGGGATCCGTTTGGCGTCGAGCATTTGCCGCCGGAAGACAATGAAGACCCGGCGTATGGAAATCGCTCTCGCAATTGTTTGATCGGCCCGGGCGCTGGCGAAGGGCCGGAGTCTGCTGCGACCGTTGACGAACTGTCACCCCGAGATTGCGAACTGGTGATCCAAGGTCACACCTACGACAAGTTTTACGGCACGCCGCTCGACTTGGCGCTGCGCTCGCAGAACATTAATCGCCTGATTATGACCGGTGTCACGACCGACGTTTGCGTCAACTCCACACTCATCGCCGCTTCCACGCGCAACTACCGCGTCACCGCCGTGACGGATGGCATGGCGACTATCCACGATCACATTCACGACGCCTGCCTGCAAATCTGGGAAAACAAATTCGCCCGGCTAAAGACCACGGCCGAGATTCTGGCGGAGGTATCCGCGTAGCGAGTTTTCCTTCTCGAACATCGAACAAAAACCACTTCAATGTTCGACGTTGGACGTTCAATGTTCGATGTTCAACCCCTCCAAAGACACGTACCCTTGTCAGCGGCTGAAATTCGCACATTCTTGTCGGTATGAAGCCGTTGCGTCTCGCCAATACCCGCCGCCCGATTGAGGTACACCGCGATTCGGCCGGCGTGCCGCATGTGCGGGGGAAGACCTGGCTCGATGCCCTGTATGGCTTGGGGTATATGCATGGAACCGACCGGCCGACGCAGATGCATTTCGGCCGGGCGATGGCCCTGGGACGGGCGGCCGAGCGAATCGCCAACCGGCCCGAGCTGGTCGAGACCGACAAGTTCTTTCGCCGCGTCGGGTTGTATTTGAAGATTGAAGAAGAGGTTTCGGCGCTCGACGATCAAACTTTCCGGCAACTGACCGCCTATTGCGAAGGGGTCAACGACGGCTTCAAGGCGGCCGGTCGCACGCTGCCGATGTGGGCGGTCGGTTTTCAGCCGCGTCCGTGGAATCAGGAAGCGGTGCTGCTGATCGGCAATCTGCTGGCTTTTGGGGGGTTGGCGGTCAGCCAAATGGAAAACGAACGCCTGCTGGTCGAGATGATTCACGCGGGCGTTTCCGACGAAGGGATGCGCGACCTCTTTTCGCCTATGCTGGATGACGTCGACTTCGACCTGATCCGCCAGGCGAAGATGTCGAACAAACTTTCCGATCAGGCGCTTGAACTGCTGACCGATCTTCCCCGCCTGGCAGGCAGCAACGCCTGGGCGGTTGCCCCTTCGCGAAGTTCCACCGGGGCGGCACTGTTGGCCTCCGACCCGCACTTGGAAGTCAATCGCCTGCCAGCCATTTGGTACGAGGCTGCGCTGCAGTGGGACGACAACTACGTGATCGGCGCGACGCTGCCCGGCTGCCCGCTGTACGCCGTCGCCCGCACGCGCGACGTGGCGTGGGGCGTGACGTACATGAAGGGCGATACGATTGACTACTTCATCGAAGATGTTCGCCGGGGCGAGAACGAGCAGTGGCAATACCGCCGGGGCGAAGCCGATGCCGCAGGGGCATGGCGCGACTTTGACGTTCGCACCGAAACCATCCAGCGCAAGTCAGGCGATGCGGTGGAAGTCAACGTTTATCACACTGAAATTGGGTTGCTCGAAGGCGACCCCGATGTGTTGGACGAAGGCTATCACCTGTCGATGGCGTGGACCGGTTATGAACCGGGTGCCGGCAAGGCGATTAAGACCTGGCTTGACTTAGTCGCTGCGCCCACGGCGCTGACGGCGATGGATGCGGTCCGCGCGTGCCCGCAACCAACGCTGAACTTCATCGTCGCCGATCGCCAAGGCCACATCGGCATGCAAGGGTGCGGGCGGTTTCCCCGGCGTTCCGAAAGGCACAACGGGCTGGCACCTGTGCCGGCTTGGGATCTCGCCAACCATTGGAACGGGTTGCTGGAAGGCAACGTGCTGCCGCGAGTTTACGATCCGCCCGAGGGTTTCGTCGCCACCGCCAATGAAAACATCAATCCATCTGGCGGGCCGCAAATTATCACCCAGCCAATTCCCGATTACCGCAAACTGCGGATCGACGACTGCCTGGCGGAAAGGAAAGAAGTCTCGCTCGCAGCGATGCAGCAGTTGCAATACGACTTGATCAGCTACCAGGCCAAACAACTGCTGGAAGTTTTCCTGCCCCACATACCCGAAAGCCCGCTTAAGGAGCGGCTTGCCGCGTGGGATTGCAGTTACTCGCCCGACAGCACCGAGGCGGCCCTGTTCCAGCGGCTGTATGTGAACGTGTTGATGGAGGTGTTCGGGCATGACGAAGGGATTGGCTGGCGGCGGACGTTGTACCTGGTTTCGCGCGTGGGGTTTTCGATCATGGTGGTTACGGCGGCCGACCGATTGTTGCAGCGCGAAGATTCTTACTGGTGGCGAAAACGGGGCAAGGCGAACCTGATCCGCGCAGCGGCCGAGCGAACCATGAAAGAACCGGAAGCGGCCTGGTCACACGTCAACCGATTCCATTTCGCCGACCGTTACTTCGGCACCCACCAGGTCGGGCGGATGCTCGGCTTCCGAACGCCTCAGTTCGCAATGCCCGGTTGCCACGCCACGTTGTTTCAGGGCCACGTGCAGCAAACAGCGGGTCGCGAGATCACGTTCGCCCCCAGTTACCACTTCGTCACCGACATGGCGACCGACGATGTGCACACGAATCTGCCGGGCGGCCCCAGCGAAAGCCGATTTTCGCGCTGGTACAAATCGGACCTACCGCTGTGGTTTTCCGGAGGCTACAAGACTCTGTCGGCCTTTGCAGACGTAGAAGGCGAGTGATCGCCGGATCGCTTCGTTGCGTGCGGCGCGCCGGGGTGTGTTAGAATAGCCCCTGACTTCTTGATGATGTGTACCTTGAAAATGTGGAGCTGCTGATGCCGTTTCGATGGATGCTGCTGTTTGTGTTGAGCGGATCGTTGTTTCTGTCAGTGCTCAGCGCTGTGCCTGTCAGTGCGCAGTCGTTTTACAAACAGCCACACGGGAAGTTCTCGACGCGGCCGAGTGAAACCAAGTCGCTGCAAACGATCAAACGGTTCGGGCCGGTTGGAATGGGAATCGATTTGATCCAACCCGCGTTCACAATGCGAATCGCCAACATCGAAGAGGGTTCACCGGCCGCTGCCGCGGAGCGCTTGAAGCCTGGCCAGGTGATTGAAACGATCAACGGCCAGGCCCTGAAGGATATTGATCCGCGCATCCAACTCGGCCAGATCCTCGCGGATGCGGAAGCCAGCGACGGCGTGCTGAAGTTCGTCGTTCGCGGAGAAGCAGAACCCGTGGTAGTTAAGGTTCCCGTCTTGGGCTCGTACAGCGACACCTGGCCACTAGATTGCCCGAAATCCGAAAAGATCGTCCGGCAAGTCGCCGACTACCTCGCCCAGCCCGAAGCAAACAAAGGGCTCGGCGACATCGGCATGTTGTTTTTGCTTTCCACAGGTGAAGAGGAAGACTTGCGCATCGTGCGCGAGTGGGCGCGGAAAGCGCCCGCGCACAAGTACCCCTGGTACGTGGGCTACGGCGGCATCCCGCTTTGCGAATGCTATTTGCGGACGGGCGACGAGGAGATTTTGGCGAACATCCAGCGGTGGGTCGATAGCGCCGTCGCCACTCAGTACCTCGGCGGTTGGCTCGGGCGGGGTGGTGTTAGCGCCACGTACGGCAACGGGCATCTGAACGCCGCGGGAACCGGCGTGTTGACTTTTCTGCTGCTGGCGAAGGAGTGCGGTGCTGACGTACCCGAGAAGTCGCTGCACGACGCGCTGGTGCACTTCTATCGTTACGCAGGGCGCGGCGGGAACCCTTATGGAGACAACCGGACGGAATCTGGCTTCGTCGATAACGGCAAGAACGGCAAGCTGGCTTTCGCGATGGCCGCGGCGGCGGCGCTAACGCCAGAGGGCGAGGCATCAGTCTACGCGGCGGCCCGCGATGCGTGCGCGATGCAGAGTTTCTACACGACCAGTTTCATGCTGCACGGCCACACCGGCGGGGGTATCGGCGAAATCTGGCGCAGCGCCGCGATGGGTTTGCTGGTTGAGAAAAAACCGAAGCAATACCGCGACTTCATGGACAGCCGCCAGTGGCACTACGACCTGTCGCGACGGTTCGATGGTTCGTTCGGTATTCTCGGCGGCGGGGGCTACGACAAAGAGCAGTGGGGCGTGGCTTACCCGCTGACTTACACCATCCCGCGGAAGACGTTGCGCATCAGCGGCGCGCCGCCCACGAAATTTTCCAAACCCTTCCGGTTGCCGAAGCAGCCTTGGGGTACGGAGGCAGACAACGTTTTTCTGTCATTGAACGCAGTCGCCGACACCGACGGCAAGCCGCAAGATCTGTCGGGCGAAACGCTGGCGGAAGATTCCAGCATGCCGTGGCTGCGAAGGTTCCACGGTCCCGATCAGCCCAGCGACGATGAGATTCGGCGTTACATCTACCACCAGGACCATAACATTCGATTCGTCGCGGCGAACAAAGTGCTGGGCGTCAACAGCGGGTACATCGGCTGGCGAAGCGGTGGTGGCAAGGTCCGCCCAGAACTGTTGATGGAACTTCTGCAACACGCCGACCCCCGCGTGCGCAGTGCGATGTTTTCGGCGGTCGTTTTGCGGCCCGATGTTCTCAACCAAGATGTGTTCGACCTGGCCGTGAAGGCGGCAAAAGACCCGGACGAATCATGGTCGGTAAAAGACGCGGCGCTGCAAGTGATTGGGCGCGGTCAAACAGATTGGGTTGTCCCGCACGTCGAATTGCTGTTGCCCTATCTGGATCACGAAGAGTGGTGGCTGCAAAACGCGGCGCTGGTCGCGTTGACCCCTGTCGTCGCGGACGAGCGGGTCTACAAAGAAGTCCTTCCGCCGATTGGTGAATTGGTGCGGAAGAACCAGCGCACCGCGCTGACGAGAGGGCTGATGGGCAACATGCGGGCCAAGATCAAAGCCGGCAGCCCCGATGTGCAAGCGTTGGCGGTTGAGACGCTGCGGGACAGCTACACGGGTTACGCTGGTGTGAAAACCACGCCCGAGGGCCAAGACGTATCGGCAACACACAAGGCCCACCTAGAGTTCATTGCCCAATCGCTGGCCGACGTGCCGGGCGGTTTGGACGTGCTGTACGAAGTGGCCCGCCAGCGGTACCCGCAAGAGATACTGCCGTACAAAGAACAGTTTCTCAACACAAACCCTGAGCAATTCGGGCCGAAGTTGAAAGAAGCGATCTCGCCGATCATTCAACAAGAACTGATCCCCGAGCACGTAGGCAGGAACCGAGATTCGCTTCAGAAGTTGGCAGCCGCTGAGGTGCAATCGGGTCGCCCAGGCGGCAGCCGCGATGCAGTCGACGAACTCGCCGCCCTGTACCACCGAGCGGGCGAGCAGGGCTACAGTTGGGAAATGTTCGCCGACTTGCGGCAAGAAGTCTGGTCGTATCATTCGTTCGATCCGATCGAGGCGGAGCAAGTACCCTGGGACCAACTGATTACCCGCTACCGCGAAGTGACCTTGCCCGAAGGAATGGAGAATTGGTTCGCGGCCGATTTCGACGCCGGCAAAGCTGGCTGGCTCAAGGGGCGGGGCGCGTTCGGGCAATACAACGGCAAGATTCCAGCGCGGCCATTCCTCAAGTGCTCGCCCGCTTGTACAGGCCCCGCCTGCTTCGGGGCGACACCGATCCACACGCTGTGGGAGAAGGAAGTGCTTTTGCTGCGGGGCACATTTAAAATCCCGCCGCTGAAACCGAGCCACCGCTACCGGCTGAGCGTGAACGACGGCAACCACGTTGGTTCCGGTGGAGGGCACATCGTGTACATCAACGGGAAACAACTGATTGAGTCGACGACAGGCAACGGGCGGGGAGCCGGCGGGCTTCCCAAAGGTGCGTTTATTACGAAAGAGTTTCTGGACGATCTCGGCAGCGGTGAAGTGACGATCGCCGCGATGACTTTCCTGCGCTACAACGATAAGTACAAGGTCAAACCGACTTCGGAAGTTCCGCAAGGCAAGTTCAGTATCCACTTGGAACAACAGAAGCTGCCGCCCATGGGTGACGACCTGGTGCGGAAGTCGGCGTCGGTCGTGCCGATGCTCTCTTCCCAGTGGCAAGCGGCACAGGACCCGGAAGACAGAGAGCGCCAGGCCGCCGCCGTGAAGTATCAGTACGATGGCAAGTTCGCGTCCAACGACAAACTGCTGGGGCGCTGGGAAGCGGTCGGAGTCGTGAAAGCGATTGACCAGTTCACTCCCGAATCCCGGTTGAACCCGCGGAGTGCTCCGTTCCCTTCCATCACCATCAACGAAGGCGGCGCGACGGACCGCGTTGATCGGATGTGGTCAGGCGACACGATGATGGACCTGTCGCGCTACGAAGCGTTGAAGATGAAAGTGCAAGAGTTTGGCGGCGATGAATACCTGTTCATTGAAGCCGGCGGTTTCAACGCCCGCCACCCCGCGGGCTGGCAGTCGCCATGGGCCGTATTCAAACGGCGGTAGCTGCACACCTAAGAACCTATCCGAATGTCTCGGAAGTAGCACGGATTGCCAATCCGTCCCGAGGTTTTCAGAGAGGTCATAATTACGACATCAAATCCTCGAGGACACTTGCGACAGATGATGAAATTTAAGACGCGATACGTTCTGCTTTGCCTGCTGCTGGCGACCCTCCCGGCTCTCGCCGACGAGGTGCCCGCGGTTCTTCCCGACCCTGACGGGAAGGCAGGCGATGCGACAAAGCCGGTTAAGGTTTACATCCTGGCTGGCCAGTCGAACATGGTCGGTATGGGAAACATCAGCGGAGCGACCAACATTTACACAGGGGTGTATTTCACCTCGGACCCGGCTGTCAACGAAGGTGCGTTTCAGATTTACAAGGTCGGCAACTTCAAAGTTTCGCACCTGGCAACCTACTCGCCGGACGGCGAGCCGGCCGAGAAACCCATCGCCCAAGGGCTGCTCGAAGTACCGCAAAACGGAGCCTACCAGTTTCACTGCGGGCACGGCGGGACTTCTTACGCCACCATGGTCGTGGATGGAAAACAGGTGTACCGCCGCGCTCCAAAGGGCACCCCCGCGAAGGAGGCAATCTCGCTCACTGCGGGAAAAAAGTACCCGTTCAAAATCACCGGCTTCGAAAATCAGCCGCCGCACTTTTGGCTAGAAAAAACCGATCTGCTGGGCAACGGAGACCTGGAAGCGGTTGCCCGTCGCGAAGGCAAATTCCCCTGGCTGGTCGACGACACTGGTGAGTGGACGGTGCGCCGCGATGTCTATTTTCAAGAGGCGCGCCTGGCGAAAGACGGCAAGGGTTCGCTGTTGACCGCCACTTCCAACGGAAAAACGATCGGCCCGGAACTTGGCTTCGGCCACGTGATGGGGCAGTTCCATGATGAACAAGTTTTGCTGATCAAAACCGCGCAGGGCAACCGCTCGCTGGGGTTCGACTTCCGCCCCCCTTCGAGCGGACGCACCGACCCCGACAGCGAATTTGAATCGGCTGAGTATAGGCTGATGGTCGAAGGCGTTCGCAAGACGCTCGACAACATCGAAAACGTCGTGCCGGGCTACAAAGGCCAGGGGTACGAAATCGCCGGCTTAGTTTGGTTCCAAGGGCACAAAGATAGTTTTGCCGAGCAATCGATTGCCGAGTATGAAAAACACCTCGTCAATCTCATCAAGGATGTCCGGGAGGAATTCAAGTCGCCAAAGTTGCCTGTCGCGGTTGCAACGGTCGGGTTCGGCGGGCACGATATGCAAGAGAAGTTCGTGCGCATTCTAAAGAGCCAACTGGCGGTCGGTGATGCCGAAAAGCACCCTGACTTTAAAGGCACGGTGGCGTCGGTCGATACGCGCGATTTCTGGCGAGAGGTCGACCAGTCGCCCAAAGGCGAAGACTATCACTACAACCGCAACGCCGAAACGTATCTGTTGATCGGCGACGCCCTGGGCCGGGCCATGGTGCGGTTGCACGGGGGCACCGCGCAACCGCTGCCCCTGACGCCCGGGCCGAAGCGAAAGCCGCAACCGACAGCGGCAGAGTTGACCGAAGCAGAGAAAGGCGCAGCCCAACGGGCGCTGCGGCCAATCATCATCGACGGCATCGCGGCCTCGTATGTGAACAATCCCCGCTACCAGAAAGCCTTGCTGGAAGAGGCCAGCGGCCAACGCCCGCAGCGCGCCAACCAGTTCCTCCGCGGCTCGATGTTCGGGCTGGTCAATTGTTATCAGGCCTCGGGTGTGACCGAGTACAACTGGCGGCAGTTCGGCCCTGACTTGAATAAAGTGCAGTGGCAGTACTATTCGTTCGATCCGAAGGAGGCGCTGCCGAAGGACAAAGGCAACCGCTTTCGCGAAGTCACCTACCCGGATGGGATGGAGAACTGGTTCGGGACCGATTTCAACCCCGGCAAGGCCGGTTGGAAAACGGGCCTGCAACCGTTTGGTCAACTGGACGGCAAGCTGGCCCCGCTCTCAGAAACTTGCACGGCCCCATTTTGCCGCTGCGGAGAAGTGCCCAAAACGTTGTGGGAGAAGGAGGTCCTGCTGGTTCGGGGTGAAGTTGAATTGCCCGAAATAAAACCAGGTCACCGCTACCGCGTGGTGGTGGGCGGGGCCGCCCACGTCAATTCGGGCGAAGGGTTCGCTTTGTATGCCAATGGCAAACTGCTAGGTCAGTCGAAGGCGGGCGTTGCCGTTCGCCAGGGTGGGCAACCGCGCGGGGCCTACATCTACAATGACGTTCGCGACGAGATAAAAGGCGGTAAGGTAACGATCGCAGCGATCACGTTCCTGCGCTACAACCACCCACGCCACGGCCCCCAACCGCCCCGCGGGCACTTCTCATTACAGATTGAGGAGCAAAAATTGCCGCCCATCGAACCGGCAGCCGAAGGGGGTGCAAAATGAATTTGATTCAAACGGCAGGGCGGAACAAAACTGTGTTGGGTTGTTGCATTGCGCTGTCGATTTGGGCTTCGGTTGCCTGCGGTGAGCAGCGGCCCAATGTTGTACTGATCATGGCGGACGATCTCGGCTATGGCGATTTGTCGTGCTACGGAAGTGAGTCGATTCGGACGCCGCAACTTGACAAACTGGCCGAGCAAGGTGTTCGGCTGACGAGTTTTTACGCGGGCGGGACGGTTTGTACGCCTTCTCGCATGGCGTTGCTCACGGGTAGTTACCCCCCGCGGCTTGGCTGGACGGGCGGCGTGATTGGTTATCGGATCAAAGGCGAGCACGGACTTGCACCACAGTCCCTCACGATCGCTGAAGTATTCAAGAGTGAAGGATACGCAACGGGCATCTGCGGGAAGTGGCACCTGGGTGATGCCCCCGAAATGCAGCCGATGAAGCAAGGCTTCGATACCGCCTTCTACATCAAACGCAGCAACAACCAGACGAAGAAACTCTGGCGAGGCGAGAAACTAGTCGTAGACCCGTTCGACAACCGCCTTCTCAGCGAGCAGTTCACCACTGAAGCGATCGAGTTCATTCAGGCGAACAAGTCGCGTCCCTTTTTTCTGTACATTCCGTTCACCGCGCCGCACTTTCCGGCCCAGGCGCACCCGGATTGGAAGGGGAAGTCGGCCAACGATGCATACGGTGACGTGGTGGAAGAACTCGACAGCCGGGTGGGCGAAATACTACTCGCGCTGAAGCAGGAAGGCTTGCGGGAAAAGACCATCGTCGTCTTCACATCCGACAACGGCCCAGAACCCGGCCAGCGAAAGTGGGCGTCGGCCAAACCGTTTCGCGGGTTGAAGTGGTCGTCGCTGGAAGGGGGAACTCGCGTTCCTTGCATCGTTTGCTGGCCCAAAGCCTTACCGGCTGGCCGGAAGAGCGATGCCCTGGTCGCTGCCATCGATCTGCTGCCCACGCTCGCCCACGCGTGCGGCATGGACTTGCCAGGCCCTGATGATTCCCCGCACAAGCGCGATGGCGTGAACGTTTGGGATACATTCCTCGGCAAAGAAAATGCCTTTCACCCGCGCGAATCCCTGCTGTACTGGAGCGGCTGGGCGAGATTGGAAGCAGTCCGGGACGGCCCCTGGAAACTATACTTCGCCGAGGTGAAAGAGATCGACGGCTCGCAGAATGGGCCGGTGCTCGTGCACCTCGGCGACGACCCGGCTGAAACAAAGAATTTAGCCAGTAAGTTTCCCGAGCGCGTCGAGGCAATGAACCAACTCGCTGAGAAACTGGCAGCCGATATCGCGGGCGACACGATCCCCCTTGGCGGCATGGAACCCACCCAACGAAACAACCCCGCACTGAAGAACCCGCAATGAAGACGAACTACTCGCTCACGCTGCTCTGCTGTACGATGTTCGCTGTCACCGGAGCGGCCGCAGAACCGCAGCAGCCTAACATCATCGTTTTCATGGTCGACGATTTGGGTTGGAACCACATCGGGGTCGACGAGGCGACACTCGGGACCCACCCGGAGCGGTACGTCACGCCTCACCTGTCGCGGTTGGCGAAAGAGGGTTTGAGCTTCACCCATGCCTATGCCCAGCCCAACTGCGCCCCAACGCGGGCGGCGATGCTGACCGGCCAGTACCCGGCGCGAGTGCATAACAACGTTTACGTGGTGGGCAACCTGAACCGGCACGGCCGGGGCGGCATTACCAAGGAACAGGCAAAATTCCACGGCCCGCCGCAAAGCGAAGATGTAGCCGCGCCGGCGATCACCATCGCCGAGGCCCTGCGGAAAAACGGCTACGCTACGGCCCACATCGGAAAGTATCATGTCGGCGGACACCGGGGTGCGGAAACGATGCCGCAAAACGCTGGGTTCGATATCAACATCGGCGGGCACGCTCAGGGCCATCAGCCAAGTTGCTTCGCTACGAAGAAACAAGGGCAGTTGAAGTTCAAAGGCGTAGGCCTGGGGCACTTCGATCGCTTCGGGTCGCCCTACGGCGAAGACTATGTAGAACGAAGATCTCTGCCCACAGAGCTGGTCGGCACACCGACGCACATCAGCGACGCCCCCGGCGA
>CALBTA010000622.1 GCA_937967755.1 uncultured Planctomycetaceae bacterium
AACCCGACGATGCCCAGCAGCATCAGCGCGGCGGCCAGGCTCAGCGTGATTGAGCCACCCCCTTGCCCTGCGTTGAACAGGCAGATGATTCCAATGCCCAAGATCGCCAAGGCGTGGTACATCTGATACTTGACCGCCACGTCGCAGTTGTGCAAAAGGTCTTCTTTGTAGGCTTCAATTTCGGCGGGCCCCATTCGCTTGTCTTCGTCGGCGTCGAAACGTTCGCGGTACAGGCGGTGATCGGCAAGCAAGTAGCCATCTTCGTCAACCGCCGCGGCGAACCGCTTATCGATCAGCTTGTCCAGCCCATGCGCATGGTAAGCCCCGACAGCCACCGCGGTAGCGCCCAGCAGACTTGCCAAGATGATCCAGAACTTTGCCATGATTCACGTTCCTCGTTCCCACGCTCTGCGTGGGAACGTAGTTTCGGCCGCTCTGCGGCTCGTAGCAGCCGCAAGCGACGCAGAGCGTCGCGGCATTGCGTTCCCACGCGGAGCGTGGGAACGAGTGTTAGCTAACCAAACAAAGCAGGCAAACAAATTTGCGACCAGGTTTCAAAACCTTCGAGGTCGTTAAGCAAATCGCTCACCGGGCTGAATCCACATTCCAAAATATCTTCCTCACGCGGGCGAACCAGTGGGCTTTCGACATCCAATAGATGCACCACGCCCAAGTGAACCTGGCCGACAGGTGTTTCGTCGTCGTTGATCAATCCAACACATTTTTGGGTGAACCGCGAATCGATGATCACCTCTTCGTTCAACTCGCGCCGCATCCCTTCTTCGTAAGGGTGCAGCGTCGACTGGGCCGCTTCGTCGTCCGAGGAAATATGCCCGCCGATGCCGACGCTGCGCTTGGCATGCAACCGTTTTTCGCCTTGCCCTTTCCCGCGCGTGTACTGAAAAATATTCGTCACGCCTTGTTCATCAATGTGGCGGATGATGACGTACGGAATCAACTGCTTGAAGCTGGGGTCGTCTTCCATCTCGCCGCGCGGGCGATAGCTGGTATTCGCCGCGTTGAGAAGTTCGTCCAGGTAGCGGTCGATGTCCTTCGTAAACCCTTGAAAATGTCCGAGCTGGTGGAACAACTCTGTGGAAACAACCAGCACCTGCTCAGTCTGCACCAACGACATAGCGATTCCTTTCGGGATGATTTGGGGTGGATGAAGTGTAGCCGCAATATAGATTGCCTGGCGGCGGGTAGCTACCGCACTACATTCACTGCCACTCGTTCCCATGCTCCGCGTGGGAACGAGGAACAAGTCTGGAGACTTGTTCCACGGCCTGCCTACACAATCAACATCGCATCGCCGTAGCTGTAAAACCGGTACTCTTCCGTGATCGCTTCTTCATACGCCCGGCGAATCAGGTCGTCGCCGCCGAACGTTCGCACTAGCACGAGCAACGTTGTCTTCGGCAAGTGGAAGTTGGTGAGCAGCGCATCGACCGCGCGGAACTCAAAGCCGGGTCGAATGAACAAGTCGGTATCACCTTCCCAAGCGCCGAGCGCACCCGCCGGACCGCAAGCCGTTTCCAACACCCGGATGCTGGTCGTGCCGATGGCGATCACCCGGCCGCCTGCCTTTCTGTTGGCGTTGATGGCCTCGGCCGCGCTGTCTGTTAGCTTGCCCCATTCGCTGTGCATTCGGTGGTCGTTCAAGTCGTCGACCGCGATCGCCCGAAACGTTCCCAGGCCGACGTGCAGCGTGACGCTTTGTTTGTTGACGCCGGCGGCTTGCAGTTCGTCCAACAGCTTCGCGGTGAAGTGCAGCCCGGCTGTCGGCGCGGCGACCGCGCCCGGCTCGGCGGCGAACGTTGTCTGGTAGGTTTCGCGGTCGGCGGGCGCCATCTCTCCACCGCGTATGTACGGCGGCAACGGCACGTGCCCGACCCGGTCGAGCAAGTCGACCCACGGTTCGTCCGACTGGGGCCGGGCGATCCACGTCCCGTCACCCTCTTTGGCGATCATCGTCAGCCGCAGATCCTGGTGCGATTGGTCGTCGCGCACGCTGACGATCTCACCCGGCTGCAGCTTCCCGCGGGTCTTCGACATCAGCCGCCAGGGGCCGCCCGCATCGGCCGCCAGAAACAGCCCCTCCCAACGCCCGCCGGTTTCCACCCGCCGCCCCACCAACCGGGCCGGCACCACGCGGGTATCGTTCACCACCAGGCAATCGCCCTTAATCAAGATTCGCGGTAAGTCGCGAATGTAAGCGTGCGAAATCGAACCTTCTTGCCGATTGACAATCAGCAACCGGGCATCGCTGCGCCGCGTGAGCGGCTGCTGCGCGATCAGTTCCTTGGGAAGCTGGTAATCGTATTGGTCGAGTTGGGACATCCGTACCCTTGGGTGATGCAAACGTGGCGCGTCGCCCGCATTATAGCGGGAACTACTTTCAGGACTGCCTCGTCTCATGTTATAAAGCGGGCGAAGCGAATTCGAATCGCGGAGTGCAAAAGGAATCTTCCCATGAAACGTTGCTCGCTGGCGTTTGTGTTGACCGCATTGTTACTCATCGGTTGCCCGAGCGGCGGTGATGATCCGGCGGATGGAAACGCGACGACCGACGGAACCGACCCGGTTGCGGTGGACGGAGCTTCGACCGACGGTGCCCCGACAGATGGAGCAACAAGCGACGGCAGCGCGACAGACGGCGCAGTCGACGGGGCGACGACCGACCCGGGTCATATCGTGCGGCCGACCGACGACGATTCCGATCAGCGGGCCAAAGCGAAAGAGATGGACGTTGCCGGTTTGATCGCCGCGCTCGAAGACCCCGAAATGTCCACCGCCGCGAGTGCCGAGTTGGCTTCGCGCGATGCCGATGCGGTCAAGCCGTTGATCGATGCGCTCGCCAGCGGCAGCGAAACCGTTCAGCAAAAGGCGATCTTCACCCTGGGCCAGCTTGGCCCGGCCGCCAAGGATGCATTGCCGAAACTGCAAGAGCTTTCCGAAAGCGATTCCGAGGTGATCGCCGATTCGGCCAAGTTCGCCATCGATGCGATTCAAGGCGAGTGACCGCGCATGAATGACATTCGCGTCGCGGCAGTGCAGATGCAGCATTCCCCCGGCGACAAAGCGGCGAATCTTGCGAAGGTTCGTCTGTTCACCGAACAAGCCGCCGCCGATAACGTGCAGCTCGTGGCCTTTCCCGAATGCTGCATCAGTGGGTATTGGCACCTCCGCAAGCTTTCGCGCAACCAGTTGCTCGACTTGGCCGAGCCGGTTTACGACGGGCCTTCGTCGGTCTTCCTTCGCAAGTTGTCGGAAGACAACGGTATCACTGTGGGGGCCGGGCTGGTGGAAGTCGATTCGGTTGGCACGCTGTTCAACACTTACGTCGTCGCCATGCCCGATGGCGGCGTCGCCTGGCACCGCAAGCTGCACTGCTTCATCAGCCAGCACATGGCATCGGGCGATGCGTTCACCACGTTCGATACGCCGCACGGCTGCCAGGTGGGCGTGCTGATTTGTTACGACAACAACATCATCGAAAACGCCCGCGCCACGGCGCTGGCCGGGGCCGAGGTGTTGCTCGCCCCGCATCAAACCGGCGGTTGCAAATCGGGCAGCCCGTTTGCCATGGGCGTGATTGATCGCAAGTTGTGGGACGAGCGCGCGTCGAACCCGGCCGCCATTGAGGCGGAGTTTCGCGGCGACAAGGGGCGCGGCTGGCTGATGCGGTGGCTGCCCGCCCGCGCGCATGACAACGGCATGTTCGTGGTGTTCGCCAACGGCGTCGGCACCGACGATGACGAAGTGCGAACCGGCAACGCCATGGTGATTGATTGTTACGGCCGAATCATCAACGAAACTTGCGAGGCGGCTGACGCGATGGTTGTCGCCGATCTCGATGCGTCGCTTCGCGAGCGCTGCACAGGCGTCCGCTGGATGCGTTCGCGCCGCCCCGATTTGTACCAGCCCTTGACCCAACCCACCGGCCGCGAAGAAGATACCCGGACCGTGCGGTTTGAACACGAATCGTAGCAGGCACACTCCGTGTGCCGTCCGCAGATTCAAAGTTGTTTCTACTTCGGTTACGGCACACCGAGTGTGCCTACTACAATTTGAAATATGACCCGTGCCCGCACAATTGCGATTGGCGACATTCACGGTTGTGCCGCTGCGCTTTGTACCTTGCTGGATGAAATTCAGCCGACCGAGCGCGACACCATCGTCACCCTCGGCGACTACGTCGACCGTGGACCCAATTCACGCGGTGTGATCGATCGATTGCTACAGCTTTCCGGCCGGTGCCGGCTTGTTCCGCTGATCGGCAACCACGAAGTGATGATGCTCGACGGGTTGGACCAAGGCGGCGACCGCAAGCGGTTCTGGCTGCAATACGGCGGGCAGGAAACGCTCGAAAGCTACGGCGGAACGCTGCGCGGGTTTCCCGAAACACACGACACGTTCCTGCGCTCACTGCGCCCGTTTCACGAAACCGACACCGACATTTTCGTCCACGCCAACTACGACCCCGAACTGCCGATGGATCAGCAGCCGCGACACCTGACGCTTTGGGAGCATCTCTCGTTTCATCCCCCTGCCCCGCACTGCTCCGGCAAAACGGTCTTCGTCGGCCATACGCCGCAGCGGACCGGCGAGATTCTCGACCTCGATCACATCGTCGCCATCGACACCGCCTGCGCCATCGGCGGCTGGCTAACCGCCATCGACGTCGACACCCGCGACATCTGGCAAGCCGATCGCGAGGGGCACCCGCGCTAGAACACCGTGCGTGCTTGAGTTAGCAAGAGTTGCGAAACTGCTTTGTTATCATCCTCAAGACGAAATTCGAGGGAGTGCTACACTGGCGTACCCTATTCCGTCGGTGTTACTTCGGCCCAGGTGCTACCGCCGCGGAGGGAGTCGATGGAATACCAGGTGTGTTGTGGGTTGCCTGCATCGTTGAGCCACAGGGCTTCAACCGTTTGACCGGAACTTCGGCGCAGGGAGACGTCCGGATCAGGGGCATCGCGTCGGCCCAATGTGTCACTGGATGGATTGACCCACAAGTCAACCTGCTCGCTGCCTAATCGCATGATGACGAGGGACGGATTGAAGCCTCTAAAGTCGGCAGCCACGCCGAAATCCGATTTGCCATCAACCAGCAAACCGTAGTTGGAACCCTGTCGGTCGTTCGGGTTCGATTTGCGTACCACTAAACACACATGCGAGTTTGCAGGACCATCGAGCGAACCGAATGATATCAGTGTCGCCGGTTCGAGCGATAAGCGTTTGGCGAAATCGTCGTCGGGTTGGATGACAAGTGCGACGTATTCTTCGTGCCAGCGCCGTCCCACGGGCGAAGCCATTTCTCCTTGGTGGAATTTGATTTCGGCGCAGCCGGTAGTTCCTGAAGCTAGGCCTGGATAGTCGAGAGTATTTCCTGAAATGAAGATCGACCGTGAAAACAATCCGCTATCGAACCAGCCCGACTGACCCGCCAAGGCGGCGCCGCGTTTGTAAGCGAAATGCTCCGTGTAAGGGGCGGCTTGTTGCGCGAATTTATGCCTTAGTGGAATTTCCTCTACGGTATCTTCCTTCGCGCTCATCGCCACGGCTTGGCCTGCTTGCAATTCTGACTTTGCTGATTCGGCGTCATTGGCTAGTTCGGCGGTCACTTTGCCTTCAAAAACGTGGACTTCGGTGACTTGATCGGCCCGGACTTCAATGCCGAACCTGGTTCCCCAATCGACAATTTCGCCGTCAGGTGTTTGCACTTGAAAGCCGCGCCCCGCCTCTGGCACGTCCGCATACAGGCGACCCTTGATGAGGGTCAACTCTTGAGCGGAGTCGAAGCGGCAATGGAATGGCCCTTCGGCGACAACCTTCACGCCGCGCCTGGTCGTCAGTTCAACGACGCCCGATTCAAATCGCAACGATTCGCCCACTCGTAAGGTGCGCCAACCGAAACTACGACTCAGCCCAGAAGCGTTGGACACATGTTCGACGTGGGCGATCGACGCTGGCAAGCTAACCCACCAAGCAAGACTAACGACGGCCAATATCGTGGCAGCGATGGCGGGCAATGCATAGCGTTTGCCAGTGGCGCGTCTCCGCCGGGTGATTGGTGTGGGGGATGCCTCGATATTTTCTTGACCCGCCTGCGCATTTTCTTCATAGGCAAGCGTAGAGTCATCTTCTGAATTTTGCGGTTTGTCGAAATGCCCCAGCCCCGTCGCCCATTCGCGGAGCATCTCTTCGTCGGCCGACAGGTCGAGCATGTGGCGAACTAGTTCGGGCTCGTTGCGTAGGCGGGCAAAGAGTTTCTCGTGCTGGTCGGCCGGAAGTTCGTCGCTCAAGAAGGCCAGCAACAATTCATTGTCGTTCGGATCGCTCATGCATTCGCCTCCGCGAGTTTCCCTTCGACGCAAGCCGCCAGCTTCATGCGTAGTCGTTTCAAAACACCATAAACCGCTTGTACGGTGCGATTCACCTTCCTCGCCCACGTCAAGAACAGAGCCATCGTACCGTTGCCGAAGTATATCGCGCATGGGATCGGGAAGTTCTTTGACGCACTCCATCAAAAATTCCTTGCGTTGGGCCAATCGCTCAGGCTCTGTCGCTTCCGCCTCTACCGCCAATAATTCGACCACATCCGGCGGTACGATCTGTTCGCGCCGGCGGCTGCGGAATTCCATCAGCACGCGCCGGCGGGCAATGCCGAACAGCCAATTGGAAAACCGCTCGACATCGCGCAGCGAATCGATGGACGTCAGTGCAATCTGGGCGACATCCTGCACGATATCCTCCGCCACATGCTCATCGCGCACGCAGGCGTAGATGTAGCTATACAGCGCCCGCCGATGCTGCATGAGGCGGGCACCGATGTCGTTATCTTTCGAACGCTTTTCAGGCATAACCTAGAAGCTGACATTCAAGCGAGGACGAGAATCAGCCACGCTGGACTATTGTTCGCTCCAGCG
>CALBTA010000623.1 GCA_937967755.1 uncultured Planctomycetaceae bacterium
GTACCCAACGGCACGAGCATACAAACTGGAAAGCATGGCGAAAGCCTGCGTAGGTTCGATCCCTTCCCCCGCCGCTTAACGAAAAACAACCTGGCGGGGTTACGTCACGCTGATGCGACTTGTACGGTTTTGTTTTTCGATTCAACAACAAGAAAAAGTAGACCGGCGGTCCCCGACGGTTGGAGTAACGGAGAAATCACAATCCGGCATTCGTTCAGTTCCGCAGAAACGGTCGACAGAGAAATGCTGGTGAAACAAAACGCAAAGCAACCACGGACAGCGCTGAAATGGAACGACCACCCTCCTCCCGTTAGGGAGGGCCGACACTAGCCCAGCGATTTATCGCTGGGTCCCGTGGCAGCCTGAAGGCGCAGTCCCGTAGGGACGGCTGAACTAGCGCAACTCTTCCGGAGTCCGTGCGGTGTTCGCCCCCGGGTAAGGCCCAACCATCCCAGCGATGCATCGCTGCGCGTTTTATATCCCCACCGGCGCTGACTTCGCTCGGCCACAACACGGGATGCCTCCAAAAAACTTTCAACATTCCGCCCAGAAAAGTGTACCAAGGCCTTGACAAAGATGTGATACTCTGTATACTATACTACTGTGCGCCAGTATCAGACGGTTTCTGCTCGATGGCCTGGGCAGATCGTCGTACCTGAAAAGCGGAGGGCAAATGTACCACCGACCCCCGAAAAGTGCGATTTTGGAACATTCGAAACGGACGAGTGGATTTGACCAATGCTGTAACCTGTTGTCCTGCAACACGTTACAGCAACCGCCCGCGGGCCGCGGACGGCTCAAATGTACCAATCGCTCCGAAAACGCGGTACAAGTGAGCCAGCGCGAGCTGACGATCGATTCACGCTTCCAGGCAACAAGCTGGCGGCTTGTGCCTACGGGAATTTGCAACACGCCGGTTGCACATAGACGTGCAACGCGCAGCGCTCAACGGGGCCCCTGAGGGCCGAACTTTTGTTGCACATAAGCAGCCAATGCGCAGCGCGCGTGTTGCACATTAATCCACGAACAGACGTTGACTGACAGAACCCAACAACATTCCTCTAAAGTAGCAGGCACAGTCCCTGTGCCGTCCGCCGAAACGCCCGGCATCGTTGCTCGGTTGCGGCACGCGGAGCGTGCCTACTACTTTTCTCACGCCCGAGGGCTAAACCGATGAGCAACCAGGAACAGGATCTGCGACTCGATATCCTGAACACGCTGCTGACGACGCCGCACCGCGCGCTGGAAAAGATCTGGCCGGTCCACGCCGAGTTGATCGGCAAGGATCCGCGGTTCTACGTGCGCCTGGCCGCCTGGTACGCCGATCACGGCGACGTGCGCGACCACAAGGAAATGTTCATCGTCAACCTGGTGCTGTCCGAGTTTCCGGGTCAGCGCGACGTGGGGCTGGCGATGCTTCGCGGGCTGCCGCCGTACCAGGTGCTGCGGGTGGTCGACTTCATCGGCCAGCGGAAGAAGACGCGCAAGCTGCGCAAGGGGGAAGAGCGACAGGCTCTGGCCCAGGCGTCGCGGCGCGCGCGACGCCGCGCCGCCCAGCAGGTGTTGGCGGGCGCGAAGCCCCTCGAGGCTGCGCCGGAAGCGAAGCCGGAAACGATCACCGAAGAGTTCGGTCTGTTCCGCAACATCCCGCGGGCTATGAAGACCGAGGTCACGCGCTACCTGCGCGAGCGTGAGGCCGATCCGCAGTGGTTCGACGGCAGCGTCCTTTCGGCACGCAAGGCGATCAAGCGGCTGTACGCATTGTTGCACGTGCGGCCGGGCGAGCGGGCACAGCAGATCCTGTTCGACAACGATCCACCGGCCGACAGCCGCCTGTACGCATTGCGCGAATTGGCGGCCGCCGACAGCCCTGCCGAGCAGGCCCAGGCGATTGTCGAACATCAGATTCCGTACCGCGTGGCGGCGACGGTCGTTCGGCAGATGACGCCGTCGGTGCTGGTGGCGCTGATCGAGCAGATGAGCCCGCAAGAGCTGATCAACAACCTCGGCGCGCTGAAGAAGCGCGGCGCGCTCGACGTGCCGGAGATCGCCGCGATGGTCGAAGCCAAACTGGCCGACGCCAAGACCGATCAGCGCGTCAGCGCGCTGAAGGCGGAACAGGCGATCGCGTCGGCCGGTGTCTCGCCGCAGCTGCGCGGGGCGCTGGAAGACGTGGCCGACACGCAGATCAAGGCCAAGGGGCGCATCGCGCGCCCGACGGCCCTGCTGGTCGACAAGTCGGCGTCGATGGACGAGGCGATTGAACTGGGCAAGCGGATCGGCGCGATGGTTTCGGCCATCTGCGAAAGCGACCTGTACGCTTACGCCTTCGACACGATGGCCTACGAGATCGAGCCGCGCGGCAACGACCTGGCCGATTGGGAGCGGGCTTTCGCCGGCATCAAGGCGGGCGGGGCGACGTCGTGCGGCGTGGCGTTCAAGTACTTGCAGCGGAAGCAGCAGTACGTCGAACAGATCATCATGATCACCGACGAGGCGGAGAACACGGCGCCGACGTTCGTCGCCGGGCTGCGCGAATACTGCAGCGCGCTCAACGCCGACCCAACGGTCGTCATCGTCCGCACGCCCCATGCGTGTGAAGACATCGAGAAGAAGTGCCGTCGTGAAAACGTCCCGCTGGACGTCTTCAAGTTCGAGGGCGACTACTACTCGCTGCCGAACCTGATCCCGATGCTCGCCCAGCCCAGCAAGCTGGAACTGCTGATGGAGATCATGGACTACCCGCTGCCGGAGCGGAAAAGTGGGTAACGCCGGCGGCAAGCCGTTTGTAGCGGCAGGGTGCAAGCCCCCGGTGCGTGATATCATTACCGGGCGGCTTGCGCCGCTGGCGCTTCAAATGGCTGGGTTCGTCCGATGAGGTCGTCATGGCTCGTAAGCGAAAACCAGGTGGGAAGCCGGATGTGGGTGATTTGCTCAGCCGGTTCGCGCAGCAGGAAGAAGAGTTTCTGCAGCGCGAGTTCCTTGCGCCGGCGCTGCCGGGTGGAACGGTGGCGGTTCGGCTGGGCGGGGTGATTTGCAAGATCCGCATCGACCCGGCCGGCTTTCAGGGTTGGGGCGTGTTCCAGCCGGTTTCGCATACGACGGCCCGGTTGCAGCGTGAAGCAACGCTCAGCGAGCGCCGCGATTACCTGCGGCTGTTCCCGCAATTCCGTTTGATCGTTTGCCGGCGGGCGGGCGCAAGCTGGTTCGGCAGCGCGGCCAGTTTTGGCGATCGCCGGTTGCGATTGGACGGGTTGGCTCCGATCAACCTGGCCGGCGAAGTGCAACTGTTCGACTGCATCCGCGCCCGTTACGACGGTGCGCGGTTCTGGTTTGAAGAGACCGACACCCGGCACGACCCCAGCCGCCCGCGTTACCTGCGGGCGCAACTGGCCGAGCGCACCGAACCCGAAGATCTGCAATGCAAGGGCCTGACCGCCGAAGAGCGCGCGGCGTACGAACTGAACTATTGGGAACTGGTTCGCCCACCGGAAGATGCAGCCGGCCCAGCGGCTAACCCACAACCGGGCGAACGGCCGCCGGCCCGCGACCCGGTCGAGCATCGTCTGCGCGAAAGCCTTTCCCACGCCGGGGCGCAGTTGATCGATTACCTTGAACGTGCCGACAGTTTTCGTGTCACCTATTCCGTCGCGGGGCGGCGTTACACGTCGTCGGTGAACAAAGATGATCTAACGGTGCAAGTCGCCGGCATCTGCCTGAGCGGAGAGGACCAGAAGTTCGACCTGGGCAGCCTGGTCGGCGTGTTGAGCGAAGGCGACGACGCGGGCGGCGTGTTACGAATTGGCGAAGACGGCATGGACGAGGCGGAATATTGGCGCGTACATCCACCAAGAAACTGAAGCACGAACGTTGCTGGACGCTGCTCGGGCGGCGGCAAGGACCGTTCTGGCATGCGTGCCGCCGGCGCCCAACGCAGGGCGGCCCGGCCAGCGTCGCGTTCGACCCGGCCTGGGTGATCGAGCGCGAAGAATCTCGCGGCGACGTGATCGGCTTCTACCACACGCACCCCGGCGGCATGCCTGGCCCCAGCCAGCGCGATCATCGAACGATGCGGGCGTGGGTCGGTTCGTTCGGCAAGCCGCTGCTCTGCCTGATCGAAGCCGACGGAGTTGTGAACGCCTACCTTTACGTGGATGACGAAGTGGACGAGGGCATCGCGTTGACCGCGTGCGAACTTCTCCCGCGCGGCATCGTCGTCGCCTACGACAGCCGCGAAGCAAACAGCCAGGAGGCAAACGATGACCAGCAAGTTCCTGCATGAGGAAGTTTATCGAGGCGCCGATGCCCTCGCCCAGTTGGCAGCGCCGCTGGTGACGATCTGCGGGGCCGGTGCGCTCGGGTCGAACCTGGCCGACAACCTCGCCCGGCAGGGGTTTCGCAACCTACGCGTCATCGACCGCGACCGGGTGGAAGAGCACAACGTCAACACGCAGCTTTACGGGGCGAGCGATGTGGGCGCTTGGAAGTCGGAAGTGTTGCGCAACCATCTGTTCCGCGCGGTCGAAATGGAAATCGACGCGGTGACCAAGGCGCTGGACGAGCGCAACGCCCGCAAGCTGCTGAAGGGTTCGGACGTGGTGATTGACACGTTCGACAACTCCGACTCGCGGCGGCTGGTGCAAGAGCAGTGCCGCGCCGCGAAGTTGGCGTGCCTGCACGTCGGTTTGTATGCCGACTACTGCGAGGTGATTTGGGATAAAAATTACCGCGTGCCGGCAGACGTCGCCGGCGATGTGTGCGAATACCCGCTCGCCCGCAACCTGGTTCTGCTGGCGGTCGCCATCGCGTCGGAAACGCTGGTGCGCTTCGTGCTGACCGGAGCGCCGGAAGACCGCAGCGCAACGCTGGCCGATTTCTCGGTGCGAACGTTGGAACCGCCGGCGAATTAGCAGCGGCGATCGGGTTTCTGGCGGTTTTTCCTGCTTTTTCAGCCGTTGGCTGTCAGAATGGGATCAGACCGGTGTGTCATACCGTGGAGATACTGGTATGCCGATTTGGCCAGAAACACAGGCGACGCTGATCGCCCGCTTGCGAGACCCCGACGACCAGCGGACGTGGGATGAGTTCGTTCGGCTTTACCGGCCGGCGATCTACCGGTTCGCGCGGGGGCAAGGCTTGCAAGATGCCGACGCTCAGGACGTGACGCAAAAGGTGCTGCTGGCGATTTCGCAAGCGGCCGAGCGCTGGCAGCCGGACGAGTCGCGGGGCAAGTTTCGGGCCTGGCTGGCGCAGATCACACGCAACGCGGTGATCAACGTGGTCACTCGCGATGCGCGGAAGCGCGGATCGGGGCGTTCCAGCATCGCCCAGGCTTTGGCTGAAACGCCCGCCTGCGAAGACGCCGACGAACAGTGGCGAAAGGAAAAGCAGATTCAACGTTACCGTGCCGCGGCCGAGATCGTTCAACCGCAGTGTACCGCAACCGTCTGGCAAGCGTTCTATCTGACAGCCGTGCAGGACAAGCCAATTGACCAGACCGCTAGTGAACTAGGCGTTAGCGTAGGCGTGGTCTACGCCGCCCGCAGCCGCGTTCTCAAACGCCTGAGAGCAGCCGCGCAACAGATCGAACAAGACGAAACGAGCGAAGTGGAAAACCGATGATTCAGCAAACCAACCAATGTGACCCCGCCA
>CALBTA010000624.1 GCA_937967755.1 uncultured Planctomycetaceae bacterium
GCCCTCTCCCAGCGGGAGAGGGAGAACGAGTTTTTCAGCGCGCCGAAAATATTTTGCTCTGGCGGGGGTGGTTTTCTTCGGCCTAGGCGCGAATTTGGAAATTCTTTCCAGAATTTTTGGTGAATAACCTGATTTTGTGTACCACTATGTGTATACTTGTGATCATGTATACGCACGATCACATATGCAGTCGAGGGGCGGGGCGCGTACGGGCCTGGAGGTCCGTACTACGCCGCCCGTTGTGATATTCCCCACAGCACAAAGGAGAAGACGATGAGCCGACCGAAAAGAACGACCGCTACGTGGAAGTGGTACACGCCTGATGGCAAAGTTTCAGCAGCCCCCCCTGATTCCCGGGACTCTGCTGAAAGAAAGCCAACGCCCCTCGCGGCGGAAACGACGGAAGCCGTTGAAGACAAAGCAGTTACGCCATCGCACGAAGTCGAAGCGGACGAAGACATTCAGCACTCGCCACCACCCCCTGCTGACTGTGCGAAGGTGAACCAGGAAGCCGATGCGGCGCACGAAGACAACGACGTAAACCCCGACGAGGCCAAGGCTTGGGGCGAGTTGACCGACTTCATTGCCGAGGCGGGCTACTGCGTCGGCGGTGGCACGGTGCTGAATCCGGTGCTGAATGCTCCAGAGCCGACGCCGGACAAGTCCGACCGGCGGAACTACAACAAGCTAACGGCCAGTGTCGAGGACCGGTTCCTGATGTGCTTGTCGATGGGGCTTTCGATTCGGGCGGCGGCTCGGGCGGTCGGGTGCCACAATTCGACGTTCGTCAAGCGGGCCAAACGCGATCAAGAATTTCGCAAAGCGATGCAGCGCGCCAAAGAACAAGCCCGCACCGACCCGCTCCGCGAACTCTATGCGGCAGCACGAACATCCTGGCGAGCGGCGGCCTGGTTGTTGGAGTATCTGGACCGGCGCGAAGGGCTGAGGAAAGAGAAGTGACAGAAGATGCTCCGATTCTCGCTCCCACGCTCTGCGTGGGAGCGGGCGTCTGTCCGCTCCGCGGGCTTGCAACGTGTACGAACCGCAAGGACGCAGAGCGTCCGAGGTAGTGCGTTCCCACGCGGAGCGTGGGAACGAGTGAGAGAGCAAAAATCAACCGGCGGGTATCGGGCATCCCTTGGAAGCGGTGAGAAATTGCGAGGCAGCGGGCGCACGGCATCAATTCATCGGCTTCCATTCACGCCATACGGCTGATACCCTCGTATTCAGCCGAAGCTTTATTCTCCCACCTGAAAACCAAACACCGAACACCGAACACCTTTCCATGAAACTGGGACTCATCAACTCTGCTTGGGTGCAGGCCGATCAGCCGACCGCTTTCGGCTTGCAGAAGACGAAAGAGATTGGTTTCGACTGCATCGATATCTTCGCCGACCCGCTGGACCTGGACGTTCGCGAGCGGCGGTTGATCAAGGACGAATGCGACCGCCTGGAGCTGCCGATTGTCAGCGTGGCCTGCGTGGCGGTGGGGCTGATCGATTTCAACCCCAGCGTGCAGCAGTTCCACATGACGCGTTGCATGGAGTACCTCGACCTGGCGTACGAGTACGGGGCGGACAATTTGCTGTTGGTGATTGGCGAGTACATTTGGAACCAGGAGGTGATTCCGCCGCAGGCCCAATGGGAAACGGGCGTGGCGAACGTGCGACAGCTTGGCGAATACGCCGAGTCGCTGGGGTTGAAGATTGCATTGGAGTTGGAGCCGTTCCGCCTGTCTCTGATTAACAACGTTGATACGATGGTGCGGTTTTTGGACGATGTGGATCAAGATGCCGTGAAGGCCAATATCGACATCTCGCATCTGCTGCTTTCCAGCGTGGAGCCGAAGGAGTTGCAGCGCCTGCAAGGCAAGGCGATTCACGTTCATATTTCGGACTGCGACGGCAAGGTGCACGGCGACCTTCCGCCCGGCCGCGGCGTGGTCGACTTCGCCCCTTACCTGAGCGAAATCAAAGACCTGAACATCGACGGGGCCGTTTCGATTGAACTGGAATACTCGCCCGAGCCGGACAAGATCGTCGAATGGGTCGAAGAGGCTTACCGCGAAACGGACAAACTAATGCAAGCGGCCGGGCTGCGGGGGTAAGGTTGTGGAACAAGTCTCCAGACTTGCTCGAGATTGGTCCCTTCGCTTACTCGTTTGAAGTTTCGTCTGGCGGTTTCAATTCCAGCGTATCTGAAAGGTTTTGGCCGCAAGCAGAAGCAAAGAACAACACTGGCTGGGCCAGTGCCACAATTATCACGTTTGACTGATCACGGATTTCCACCATGAAACGATTCCTAATGTCTGCGCTGTTGTTGTTAGGCCTGGCAGTTGCAAGGCCAACGGTTGGTGACGACGCCTTTCCGCCGAACTGGTTGCCGGTCGAACATCTCGACCGCGAAGCGAGGTGGGACGATGACGAGCCGCCGTTCACCGACGGCGTGCGAATCTATTTGCCGACTGACAAACCAGTGCGCGGGGTGTTTGTCTGTTTCGTGTTCCACAGCGCCGACCCGCGCGAAGTAGCCGACGACTGGAACTTCGCGCTGGTGACGATCACGCGAGACACGATCAAAGACTTGGGCGTTCGCGATCGCAAGACGGGCAAGCGGAACCTCGGCTATCAGGACCAAGGCATGGGGCTGGTGCTCAACTACCTTGTACACGCCGCGAAGGAAACCGGCCACGCGGAACTGACCCAAGTGCCCATCGTCGGTTGGCTCGGGCAGGCGGGCGGCCACTACTGCAAAGATTTGTACCAGCGCGCCCCGGAACGTGTGCTGGCTTGGGCTGATTCCTTCGGTGGCGAGTTGCGGAAGTACCCCGAGCTGACGGCCGAAGTCCCCTTCGCATTCGCTTGGGAAATTCACAAGAAGGATTTGCAAAGCGGCGAGCGGACACCGCCCAAGAAGCCGGTTCCGCCCAAGGACCTGGCCTGTGCCGCCAGCACGTATGGTTTTCCGCACGGGATTTACTCGAAGTACAACTACTTCATGGCCTACCTGGACCGCTGCATCCAAGTTCGCATGCCCAACGAAATGCCGCCCGCCGGACAGCCGGTGAAGTTAAAGCCGATCAAGTTCGCCGACGGCTGGGTCGGTGACTTTCAACCAATCAGCGAGTGGAACCCGATCGCCATAGCGGACAGCGGCGAGGCCGATTCATTCGAACACCCTTCGTGGCTGCCCGATGCCTACGCGGCGGCGATGTGGCGATCTTACCATTCCGCCCAGCCCGATATCCGCATGACCGAACCGATCATTCCCTACGGCCGCACCAACCGCGGGCCGAAGATGGGCTTGGGCTACGGCGGCTTCCTTCCGGTCGACAAAGAGCTGACGCTGAAAGCCGAAGCTGAGGGCGAGTATGCCAAGGTCGAATTTTACGACGGCGATCGCTTGCTCGGCGCGGCTGATTCCGCGCCGTGGAGTATCGACGGCGTAAAGTTCACCGCCGGGCTGCACGCCATCTACGCCGTCGGCGTGAGCAAAGACGGCCAACGCACCGCCAGCCAACCTGCAATCGCGGTGGCGAAGTAGTGCAGATTTCTCCCCTTTGTTTTACAAACAAACCTTGGTACTCAATGTCACGAACAGTAACGACTACGGCGATTGTCATTTTCGCGCTGTGTGCTCCGTTGTCCGCCGGCGAGTGGATGTTTCGGCTCCGTGACGCACACGTGCAATTGCGGCAAGCGCTGTTCGCGAAAAACGCCGACGCCGCCTGGCAGCACGTTGACCGATCCACGCGGCAGCAAGCGGGCCTGCTGGCGGGTAGAATTCGCGGGGAGTTCGATCTGCTCAACGAAGACCAGAAGCAAACGTTGCGCGATGCGCTGGGCACGCAAGACGATGCCGCCATCGCGGCGATCGAAGGCAGAGACTTGCTTATCGCGAAGTTTTTCCTCGACGCCCATCCGCATCTTCTCGTTGGCGAGCAGGCGGATACGCGGCTGAAGGATCATGGCACGCGAATGGCTGGGCCGACCGGAGTCGTCGTTCATAAGCAGACGCCGGATGAAGTCATTGTGCCTTACCGATTCACGACCGAAGGCCACTTCGGCGGGCAGGCGATGGACTACCGTGCACAGCTCGCCGTGCCTTCGCTCGACCACATTCTCGGCCCCGCGCCCAAGCAGGCTTTGTTGTCTAACGAGGAAGCGGCCAGGCAAGCGATAACCGCCTTTGAGCAAGCGCAACAGGCATTGGCTCAAGGCGATCTCGAGACGTTTTGGTCACTGCTCGATTGCGATAGCCAATCGCAAGCCAGCCACTTCGCCGATCAAGCCCGGCAGCGGGCCGCCAACCCCCAGCACACCGCGGAAGTTCTGAAGCTGCTTTCCATCACCGCCGATCAGCTTGCCGATCTCGACGGAAAACAGGTCTGGGCGCTGTCGTGGTCGGGGGAACAACTCGCGTACTTCACGAACGCAACCAATCCCAAATTCGTGCCGGCCGACCAGTACGATCAAAAGCTCGTCCCGATTCCAAACGGGTACAAGCGGCGCGACCGGGCCAACCCGGAACCGATGGTGCAGTTCGAAGCCGACGGCCGCCAATGGCAGATTCCCGCCCGCATGAATTACCGCAATGGACGCGCCGAAACGAAACTCGTCCTCCGCCCGCCCTTCTACCTTCGCCTGCGCCCCAAACCGGCGAAAGAGTAGGGCTGGCGAACCGGCAGGCGAAACGTGTTCGCACCGGGCCGCCGGGGTGAGCGAAAGTCACGCGTGCTGGTGTCGAACAACGGGGTTTAGCCCTGCGACAAGTAGTTGTATTTGGACAAAAGAACTAAGGGATAGAGCCTAGAACAGCTCGCGTAGCGCCCGGCGGAATGGTTTACCATGTCATCAGTCGGCGTTTCAACAAGAACAATCTGATCTACCGCGACGAGGATTGCCCGGCGTTTGAACGGGTGATCCGCGAGACCCTGGAAAAGCGGCCGATGCGAATCTTGAGCCATGCCGAAGCAGTGACTGGGTCACGTATGTCAAACAGGCTGCCGAACTGGCCGCACTAAGGTGAAGCTGCGTTCGCGGAGCGCCCTACACCAGCCCCGACTTGATTAAGAAGACCGCCATCACACTGGGTTTGGAATCCACCTTAAGAGATCACCCGGCAGACCCAAGAAGCAATAGACTGGACCTATTTCTGTTTCGCCTCCCTGTTTCGTCGTCAAGAGGTCAGAGTTTTGAGAGTCGTCCCGTTCGCGCTACGCCCGAAGCGTTCACCAGAACATCGCTTAATATGCCGACGTGAACGCTTCCCGGGGCATGATCACTTGGCGTACCTTCAGCCCGCCCGCTTCCGCCCGACTAATCGCATCACGAATCAGGCGGTGCAGTTCTCCGTTGCGATGGTGCAATTCAATCGTCGCTGCTCCACCCGCCGCAATGGTAACGATTCCATCATCAAACCCCGCTGCGAATGCGCGGTCGGCGAGTTCCTCTGTGGGCGGGTCGTCGACGATCCAAAATTCTACTTCGCTCATCGTGCCTACTTTTCACTTCAATTCTCATCGGGTCCCGGGCAGCGGTCAACTGCGCGGCGAATATCTCTGGCGTGATTGTCAGGACTGCGCTGCGATGCTGTGCCAACGCCCGGTATCCCAAACTTGTAACTTGTGTGAGACACCGTGAATCAAATGCGGTGGACGGTTACGGTAGCAACCTTATAATGATCGCTCGCAATGGAAGAATACGAGCTACGGCAAAAGCAATACACGAGGGAAAAGCACCGTCATGGCTGAAGAAGTTGTCATTATTGGAAGCGGGCCGGCGGGTTGGGCGGCGGCCATTTATGCTGCCCGGGCGGAGTTGAAGCCGTTGGTTTACGAAGGGGCGGCGCTGCAAGAACATTACGACCGCGGGCGGCCGCCGCTGGGTCAGTTGGCGCTGACAACGGAAGTGGAAAACTACCCCGGCTTTCCGTTTGCGCAGATGGATCAGTTTTTGCAGACGGGCGTTGACGAGTCGCTGCACTACATGCTCACTCCGCTGCCCGAAGACGGCGGCAAACACGCGGTGACCGGGCCGAACTTGATGCTGCTGATGAAACAGCAGGCATTGAACTTCGGCACGCGCGTCGTGCCGGAGGACATCACCGAAGTCGACACCGCCGGCCCTCCGTTCAAGCTGACCGCGTCGGGCGGCGATGTGATTGAAACCGAGGCGGTGATCATCGCAACTGGGGCGAGCGCGAACTACCTTGGCCTGGAATCGGAGTCGAAGTTCAAGAACCGCGGGGTCAGCGCGTGCGCCGTTTGCGACGGGGCGTTGCCGAGGTTTCGTGACAAGCCGATGGTCGTCGTCGGCGGCGGTGATTCGGCAGTGGAAGAATCGGACTACCTGTCGAAATTCGCGTCGCAGGTGTACATGGTTCATCGCCGTGACGAACTGCGTGCGTCGAAGATCATGGCCCAGCGGGCGATGGACAACCCGAAGATCGACATCGTCTGGAACAGCGAAGTGGAAGAAGTGCTGGGCAACGACGATGACGGCGTGACCGGCGTGCGGCTGAAGAGCACCACCGGCGAACCCGAGCGTGAGTTGGACGCATCGGGATTCTTCCTCGCCATCGGGCACACGCCGAACACTGGCTTTCTGAAGGATAAGTTGGAGATGAACGACAAGGGATATTTGAAATGGACCGTGCCGTTCCGCACCAACACGTCGGTCGAAGGCATCTTCGCCGCGGGTGACGTCGCCGATGATTACTACCGGCAGGCCATTACCGCCGCCGGCAGCGGGTGCATGGCCGCGCTTGATGCGGAACGCTGGCTGGCATCACGGGGCGGATAAGCGTCGCAGCGGGGGCTTCTAGCCACCGTCAAATCGTGCCTTTGGCACGTAAGAACGCGGTGGCTGGAAGCCCCGCTACGGAGGTCACACAATCCGCAGCCGCTCACGATCAAGCGCGTTGGCAATGAAATCAATCGCCGCCGCGGCCATCGTGTTGTAGTATTCGAAACCGTGCCCGCCGGCGGTTGCTTCCAACTCGCACGTGTGCGGGATGCCCATCGAACTGAGCTTCATGTGCAGGCGGTCGCTGCTGTCGAACCACAGTTCGTCTTCCGGGTCGCAGCAAAAATAAAGGTGACGGATCCAATTGAACGGGCCGGCGTAAAGAATGGCCGTCTCCTGCCGGGCGTCTTCCGGGTCGCGAAACATCGTCGGCAGCACGCCGTCTTCATGGTCCCAGCGCTGGTGAAATTCAATCGCCGGGCTAATCGCCGCGACGATCGGAAAAGTTTCGTGATGCTTGAAAGCCAACCGCAACGCCCCTTGCCCGCCCATGCTTGTTCCCAGCAGTGCTATCTGCGGCGGCACGGCCTCGTATCGCTCCTTGAGGAAGGGCAACATGTTGTCGAGCACGTGACGCTCGGCGGTAATCTCCGGATCGAATTCCGGGCAGATCTTGTCCGCCCACCAACTTCGCTGCGTCACCGGGCAGACGACCGGCAGCCCGTGGCGGTCCAGCACATCGAGAAACGCCGGCTTTTCATGCAACTGCCCCAAATGCACGCCGTGCAAGTACATCACCACATAGTTGTGTTTATTCCGCTGAGGCGGTTCGTACAGATGGCAAGGGTGGCCGCCGACGAGTTCTTCGGTCCAAGTTCCGGGCATAGCGTTTCTTTGACCTCTCAGTTCAATGCTCGGTAGTTTAACCGCGCCCCAGAAGAGTTCGCCGCAGCCAAGTCTCCCATTTGAAATCGCATCAACCGACGAAGTCTGGCGGGAAGCGCGTCCAATCACGTATACCGACGCGCTTCCCGCTGGGGCGCGGTTAAACGACGTTGGCACATCGAAACGCCCGCAGTACGTAACACGATTTGCCCCACACCCTACAATCGAGTTGACGGTTCGCGTTAGAATACCGTGTTTCCTATCGACGAGATACGGTGGCTGGAAGCCCCCGCTACGACCACAATGAAAACACTGCTTTCGGAAACCGAATTGCGGGCCGGCGTTGAGCGGATGGCGGCTGAGATCAACGAGCACTATCAGGGGCGCCCGCTGACGATTATCGGCGTGTTGACCGGCAGTGTGGTGTTGCTGGCCGATTTGATTCGCCTGCTGGAAATGCCGCTCCGCGTCGGCGTCGTTCAGGCGACAAGTTACCGTGGGGCAACGACGACCCGAGGCGATTTGCATATCAATTCCGAACTGATGCCCGACATCGCCGGCCGCGATGTGTTGCTGGTTGACGATATCTTCGATACTGGCCACACGCTGGCGGAAGTGATTCGCCTGATGAAAGAGATGGGGCCGACATCGGTGCGCAGTTGCGTACTGCTGCTGAAGCAAGGGCGGCAGGAGGTCGATTTGCCGGTCGATCACGTCGGCTTCGATATTCCCAACGAGTTCGTCGTCGGCTACGGGCTGGATTATCAGGACGAGTACCGCAATTTGCCATTCTTGGGAGCGCTCGAAGAGGCTGATCTGGCGGGCCGTTCATCATGAACGCTCGGCGGGTCGCGATCGTTACCCGCCGGTTCTGGCCGCTGGTTGGTGACGAAGAAACGGCGCTCGCCGATCTGGCGGTCGGTCTGGCAAACGCGGGAGTGCGGCCGACGATCGTCACCGCCGCCTGGGGCAAGCATTGGCCGGCGACGTTTGCGTTTGAGGGAATTCCCGTCGTGCGGCTGCCCAAGCCCGCTGGCCACTGGTGGGGTGATTGGGGATACGCGAAGCGTTTGCGGCAGTGGTTACACTCGCAGCGGGAACGCATTGACGTTGCGCTGGTCGCATCTGTCGGCGCGGATGCCGAGGCGGCGGTCGCGGCGATGGGAACGTCGGTCCCGGTGGTAGTCATGGGGAGGACGAGCGACTTCGCGAAACTCTCGAAGAAGCCGCACCTCTTGCCCGATGCCTTCGTAACCTGCGCAGAACCGACCGAGGAAATTGTTGCCGACCCACACGTCGACCAACTCTTCAAGGTAATTCGCCCCGGTGTTCAATTGCCTCAACTGATATCCGGTGATCAGCGTCGTCGCGCCCGCCTGGCATTGGCGAAGGCCTGCGGCGACGCGCGGATCAGTGCGCTCACCCCGTTGGCAATCGCGGCCGGGCGAATCGACCAGCGTGGCGACTATTCAACGTTCATTCGCGCCTGGAAAAGCGTACTTGCCCGTCACGCTGACGCCCGGCTGTGGATTTTCGGCGAAGGGCGTCAGCGGGCGACGCTGTGGGACGAAGTGGACAACGCCAACCTGCGCGGCCGGGTGTTCCTGCCCGGGGGCGTGGATATTCTCAGCGAAGCTTTTTCCGCCGCGGATTTGTTTCTGGCAAGTGACGATAATTCTTCCATCTCGCCGGCGACTTTATCGGCGATGGCGGCAGGGCTGCCCGTTGTCGCCCGGGCATCCTCCGCGGCTGGAAATTTGTTGACCAGCAACCACGACGGACTGCTGTTCGACGCCGAGGACAGCGAAGACCTGCAGGTCGCCATCGAACGCCTGCTGGCGCAGCCAACGCTGCGCAACGTCCTGGGCACCAACGCCCGGCG
>CALBTA010000625.1 GCA_937967755.1 uncultured Planctomycetaceae bacterium
GTTTCTTCATATGATCTGTGCCAGCTGTGGCCTTCTGGATCAGCACATCGGGGCCCTTCTCCCTCTCGTTGAGCGGGCCGTTTTCGCTGTCGGGCAGTGCGATCCAAATGACGACCAAAACTGCGAGGGCAAATGCGATCTTCTCGCAGTGGTTCACCACGAAGCCTTTGATGCCGCCTTCGCCGAATATTTTCTTCATCGCTCAAGTTCCTTCGTTGTTTTCCCCTGCCGCACTTCCGCAATTCCTTGACGTTGTCGAAAACCAAAATTGTGCCATGACGTTGAAGGTGATCGCTCGTCAACCTGCTGGTACAGCCGCGTCGGCTGGGTCGGATTGGGCCGCTGCTTCGCCGGCTCCGCCATCGCCCGTGGGCGGCGCAGCGTCGGTTGCCGCTGGCGCTTCTCCGTCGTCCGCAGCTGCATCGGCATCCGCGGCATCCGCATCGGCGGGATCATCTTCTGCCGGCGTCTCGTCGGTTGGTGTTTCATCCGTCGGTGGCGTACCTTCGGATGGTTCTGACGCGGCGGCTTCGACCGCGTCGGCGTCGTCCAGGTTGACTTGATCGAGCTTGGCCTTGTCTTCATCCGACAGCCCTAACCGGGCCGCGCTGGGCGGGTTGAAGATGTAGATGATGCCATAGACTTCGACTTCGACGTCCCAAGGGTACTCAGCCCCTTGGGGGGAAGTACCTTCATTGCCGCCGACCCGGCCCACACCGCCGACGGGGCGACGGATACTGCTGGTCCCGGGGCTGACTCCCCCTTGCGACTGCACGCTGGGGGCGTCAGGGTTCACCCGAACCTGAACGACTTCCAGCATCAAATCGCCGTTCCCGCACTCGACCAAGAACTCGTTGATATTGCGCTGGTCCATTTTCACCCGCATGCGAACGGGCATTCTCTTGGCGACAGCCAGGTAAGCTTCTTCTTCATTCTGCCCGGTCGCGGCGCTGTTCAAGGTTGACGCGGAAACTGGTTGCAGCAGTTGGTCGACGTAGCGGCCTTCGGCCAGTTCGTTGACTTCGGCCGAAGCCAGCCCGCCCCCTTCGCCACCTTCCAACCCTGGCGTAACACCAGGCGGCGGGGTTGTGCCGCCGCGCAGCCATTCGCCTTCGACAGCGGTGTCGTCAGCCAAACGGAAGACCTGGCCCACGCTCGATTGCACTTCCTTGCCGATGGTGATCGATTGAATTTCCCGAATGATCGCTTTGTGCGGGGCATCAGCCAGGCGGCCGGAATCATCGGTATTCGTGCGGGCGACGATCTGCATCAATGCCTTCAGCACCCAATAGTCTTCCATCGCGTACAGAATTTCGATGGTGGTCGGCGGCTCGTTATCGATCGAGGTATCGGAGAAATCGAAGTGGCGGGCGCGGATGTTGCCTTGGTCGGCGCTGTGCCAATCCACCGCTGGCGTCGGTCCGTCGTCGGTATCGTCGCCCTCGCTACCTCCCGAAGGCCGGGGCGTAAATTCGCCCCCAAACGCCGGGCGGCTTTGGAATCTTCCGCCACGCCCGCTGCCCACGCCAATGCCGGTCGCCGCGGGATCCCATTTGGCGTTGATGTCTTCGGCCAGTCGCGGCAGCAGCGAAGCGATTTCGTTGCGGAATTCTTCCCGCCGGGTGGTGATCAAATCGTTGTTCTGGTCAATTTCCACTTCCTCAATCGGTTTGCCGTCAAGGATCGCTTCAACGTCACGCACGAAAGCCCGTGACAGCCCGTCGGGCCAAACCAGCACGTCTTTCCTTTGGCGGCCGTACTTCTCGCGCCAGGCCAGGTAGACTTCCTTCGAGCGGCGGAGATTTTCCGCCTCCATGCCGGTTTTCGTCTCGTCGTTGAACAGCTTTTCGGTAGGCGTGCCGAGGAAGCCTTGTGCCGTCGTGTGCGCCGTTTCGATCGTGCCCTTGTTGGTGGAATATTGATCTTTCAGCGTTCCGGCCGACATCCACCAGGCGGCCATGCCCATCACGAAGATGACCAGGGCCAACGTCCAGAACAGGTGCTTGACGAAGATCGCTCTGCAGATGGCTTTGACTTTGTCCATAGTTATTGTCCTCCTCCCGTTCCGCTGGCGGCGACTTGATCGCCGGTGACGGAATCCCCTGTCGGCGCGTCGGGGTTCTCGATGCGTTTGATCCGATCGCTGACGGTGCTGGGCGACCACGCGAACTGCACGATGAAGTAAACCCGTTCGACCGTCCACTTCTCAGGGTTGTCTGGATCGACTGCTTCGTTGGTCTGCGTGTCGCCTTCAACGCCCGCCAGCCCGGAATCGAACTGCGGGTTGGGAATCACAACACCTTTGTTCTGATCACCGCCGTTATTCCAGACCATCACGGGGTGGCTGATGCCGATTTGGGCCAGCGTGAACTGGCGGGTCTTATCGGAGCCGGGTGCTTCCGGCAGGCTGACCTTGGTTTCTTCCAGGTTTCGCAGGATGGTTTCGCGAATGTACTGCGCCCCGCGGCTCCGCCCGTCCGGGTAGGCGAAGTCGTGAAAACCTTGCAGTTCCACCACCCAGCCCTTGCCTGAGGGTCCGCCGGCGGCAGGCGCCGCACCGGTTTCATCGGCGGCTTCTTCTTCCGCTTCTTCCTCCTCTCCAGTGTCTTCGGGAGGCGGAGCCGGTTCGCCGCCGCGTGCCAGGGCGTCCTTCCACGAGGCATACTTCTCGGCGACCTTGGTGGTGTACCATGTTGACAGATCGGGGAAGAACTCCGACTCCAACTTGGTAATGTGCAAGTCTTGCCGCTGATCGAGCGGCACGAACGGAGAGCCCCGTTGTTCGGCCAGCGACTTGACCGCCAACGGAATCGCGTCGTAGTCCCCTTCCAATTCCGGGTTGACTGGCAGGGCGGCGTTGATGGAGGTCCAAACTTCCGGCCAGTACAACCGGCGTTCGGAATTGTCGACCACCTGTTTGCCAAGCTCGTCGCGGTAGAGCGCCTTCTTCAGCAAGTCGGCATCTTCGGTGGCGGCGCTCGCATAGGTTCCCTGTACTTGCGTGACTTGAGCAATCGCGGCGGAGTAGTCTTCACGCTCCGTATTGACCGACCGCCACGCCCGATTCAGGAAGAAGAAGTTGAACGCCAGCCCGAGCAGCAACACCGCGACGGTTGCCAAGGCCCAAGGCTTCTTCTCGCGAATGGTGCGTTGCACAACCAGCTCGCGTGGAAGCAAGTTCGTGGAGAGTGCCCCCTTCCCGAGCGCCTGCAAGCACAACCCGTAACAGACCGAGTAGGACAGCAGGTTCTCTCGAAACGCCGGCGCGGCCGTGACCGGCTTGCCGGAAAGCGACGGGTACGACTTCACTTCGACCACGTCGTAGCCCAGGTTCTTCGATAGATATTGCTGCAAGCCGGGCAGCCGCATGGCGTTGCCCAGCGCCACAACCTTACCGATCTTCGCCTGGCGGTCGATGCTTTGGAAATAGCTGATCGACCGTTGCACTTCGGTCACCAGATCGTTGAACACCGGCCGCATCGCTTGGAAAACCTTCTTGGGGTCTTCCGCCTCCCGGGCGTTCCGCTTCAAGTGTTCCGCCTTGGCGAAGGTCAGATTCATGTCCTTCGTCAACGCCCGCGTGAAGTGGTTGCCGCCCAGCGGGATGTTGCGCTGCCAAACACGGTAACCGTTGGTCACGACCAGATCGGTCGTGTCGGTCCCCAGCGAAATCACCACGACCGACTCGGGCGGGTCGTCGGGATCGTATTCATCGGGCGGGGGCAGATCTTTGAGGAACTCGTGGCAGACGACGTTGTAGATCGACAGCGGCGCCAGTTGGATGATGTCCAATTCCATCCCGGCGCGATCGAAGGGGCGAATGACCTTGAAGACCTGGTCCCGCTTCATCGCGAACAGGCCGACTTCGGTTTCCAGCGTGAAGCCTTCCTCTTCGCTGCCTCCTTTGAGTTGTTCGTAGTCCCAAATCACCTCTTCCAAGGGAAAGGGAATCTGCTGCCGGGCTTCATACTTGACGATGTCGGGGATCTTCTTCGATTCGTCCGGCGGCAGTTTGATGAACCGCGCCAGCCCCTGTTGGCCGCTGACGGAGATCGCGACCTTGTCGCCTA
>CALBTA010000626.1 GCA_937967755.1 uncultured Planctomycetaceae bacterium
GATTGCGGGACTCGCGGAATATCGCTTTACGGGCGCGCTCAGTTCTTCCACTATTTCAGGATGCTCGCGGTGGAGATTGCGGGTTTGCCGAACGTCGCTGTCCAGATCGTAGAGCTGAGCCGGCGGGGCGTCGGGTTTGATCTTGCCGTCAACAATGTCGCTGTTTTCAGAGCCGACGAAACTGATCGCCGGTGGTCCGGCAAAAGTGTGATCGCCTGGCTTTCGACCACCAAACCCGCCGCTCCCTTGCCGGGGAATGTACATCCATTTGCCCTTCCGTACGGAAAGGTGCGTTCCCTTGTGCGGCGCGAGGATTAGGTGATCGCGCAAAGGCTTGTCAGGATTGCCGACCATTGCGGGCACCATGTTCACGCTGTCCGCTTTTTGGAGCTTGTTCAGTTCCTGTCCGGTAACAGCGGCGAACGTCGCCAACATATCGACATTGCCAATCAATTGATTTGATGTCGTCCCGGCTTCAATCTTGCCCGGCCAACGAACGATGAAGGGCACGCGGTGGCCCCCTTCCCAGACGCCGAATTTGAACCCCAGCAGATCACCGTTGAGCCGATGCCCCTTCTTGAACGCCGCTTGCCCGCCTAGGTTGAACATACCCCCGTTGTCGCTGGTGAAGATCACCAGGGTATTTTCGGTCAACCCGTTTTCTTCCAGGCACGAAAGGACTTCGCCGACGATCCAGTCGAGCTCATGTACGAAGTCACCATACAGCCCGCACTCGCTAGTTCCCTGAACTCGTTTGGCCGGCGTGAAGGGGTGGTGGATGTTGGTCGTCGCCAGATAGAGGCAGAAGGGTTTGCCCTTCCGCTGGTTGATCCACTCGACCGACTTCTTGGCGAAAGTTGTGCCTACCTGGTAGTCGTTGAACCGCTTGTGGGCTTCCTTCGCCCCGCCGAAAACGTTACGGCTGCGCTGCGCGGCCCCGGGCGGGATCGCCGTAATCGGCGTGGCACCCTTGGCGTTACGGCCTAGCAAAACCAGCGGATCTTCGGGATCGACGCCGACGACACGATCATTCTCGACGTAGACATAAGGCGGTGCGCTGTTGACCACCGGCATGCCGAAGTAGTAATCAAAACCGAGATCTTGCGGGCCGGGACGCAATGGTTCCTTCCAGTTGTTCCGATCCTTGCCGAAACCCAGATGCCATTTTCCCACAACGGCCGTGTCGTAGCCGGCGGATTTGAAGAGATCGGCGATGGTCAACCGCTCGGCATCGACAATCAGCGGCGAAGTAATGGGTGCCGGCCCCCAGACGCCGCGACTGCCACTTGCCCGCAGTGGGTATTGTCCCGTGAGCAGCGCATAGCGCGACGGCGTGCAAACCGCCGACACCGAATGGGCATCCGTAAACCGCCGGCCCTCTTCGGCAAGCCGGTCGATATTGGGGGTCTTAACTTTCGTCGCGCCGTAGCAACCAACATCGCCATAGCCAAGATCGTCGGCAAAGATCAGCACGACATTGGGCGGCTGCTCTGCCTGGCTATTCGCGCAAACCAAACAAAGCAGGCAGGAAAATGGCGGCAAGAACATTTTAAGAAGGAATTTTTCTGCCCCCATCTTCCTGCCGAATACCGATGCTGATTTCATGTTCGCTTGACCGTTTGAAAAATAACGCAATGAGGGCCGGTGTTGATCCATTCGATAGATTTTAGCTGGCTCAAACCGAGCATTCTGCGAAGCTGATTACCGTACTCGGGTCTCGTAATTCTAACCGCAATTCCCAAGTCCCAACACTAATTCGACCGAGACTACCAATCCTTTGCCGGCCAAGGTTACAATAGCGGGCCTGGAGCTTTATCGGTTGGAATTTTGCTAGTAGAGAGAGATAATGAAATACTTTGCTCGGCGCCTGGCGTTG
>CALBTA010000627.1 GCA_937967755.1 uncultured Planctomycetaceae bacterium
GAGCAGATTGTGAAAGAGGCGATGCGGTTGTTCCCGCCGGCTTACACCATCGGCCGTGAAGCGACGGAGGACACGACCATCGGCGAGTACGACGTGCCGCGCGGCACCACGGTGTTCGCCTGCCAATGGATCGTCCACCGCGACAGCCGCTGGTTTCCCGAGCCGGAGCAATTCCAACCGCAGCGGTGGACCGAAGACTTCGAACAGTCGCGGCCGAAGTACGCCTACTTTCCATTCGGAGGCGGCCCGCGGGTTTGCATCGGCAACACGTTCGCCATGGTCGAAGCTGTGTTGCTGACCGCCCGCATCGCGCAGGAGTTCTCGTTCGAGTTAACCGGGGACAAGCCGATCATTCCCCACGCGGCCGTGACCTTGCGACCGAAGGATGGCATCCCGGTGATCGCCACCCGGCTCGCCGAGCGGGGCATCTTAGCGGGGGCTTCCAGCCACCGTGTTCGTGGGACGGGTTTGTAACCCGTCCGCAGCAGATCGACAGTCCCCGGCGATCTGAAGCATTTGAGGGCCGAGGCCGCTCGTTCTATTCGACAATTCGCCAGCGACGCGCAAGTCGGGTTACAAACCCGTCCTACTCATCGATGTCTCTCGCCAGGCGGATGCCGGTGAATTGCCAGCGGGCTTGTGGGGGGAAGAAGTTGCGGTAGGTGGCGCGGATGTGTGAGAGGCTAGTCGCACACGATCCGCCGCGCAGCACGAACTGGTTGCACATGAACTTGCCGTTGTACTCACCCAATGCGCCCGGCGGCGGAGCGTAACCAGGATAGGCGGTGTACTGGCTGGCTGTCCACTGCCAAAGCGTGCCGAACATTTGCCTTGGTTCGTCGGGCCGTTTTGCATCGTCGCTGGGAAGCGGGTGGAACACTCCAGAGTCGGCGAACTGTCCGGTGATGGGCAACTCCGTGGCGGCGAACTCCCACTCCGCTTCGCGCGGCAGGCGCGCGCCTGCCCAACGGGCAAACGCATCCGCCTCGAAGTAGCTCACGTGGCAAACCGGTTCGTCAGGATTTAGCGGCATCGATCCGTAGAGTGAAAATTGCATCCGCTGGCCATCGCTCTGATGCCAGTAGAGCGGGTGTTGCCAATTGTTTTCCTGAACCGTCGCCCAGCCTTCGGAAAGCCAAAGCTGCGGCGTTTCATACCCGCCGTCTTCGATGAACTGCAAGTACTCGGCGTTGGTAACCAGCCGATCGGCGAGTTCGAAGTCTTCGATGAAGACTTTATGGCGCGGTGATTCATTGTCAAAGGCGAAGCCGTCGCCGGCGTGGCCAATTTCAGTCAGTTGCTGATCGTAGCGATGCCATTTGAGCGACGTAGGACGGGTTTGTAACCCATCGTCAGGGGGTAGGACGGATCGGCGATCCGTTCTACCCCCTGAGAGATCGTCATACGCCGGGAACAGCGGGTTGCAAGACAATACATGCTTGATGTCGGTCAGCATTAGCTCCTGGTGTTGCTGTTCATGTTGCAAGCCGAGTTCGACGACGCCCAGTAACTCCGCATCGCCTTCATCATCGGCCTGCGCCAGAAACGATCCCATCCGCTCGTCGACATGCCGACGATAGGCGAAGACTTCTTCAACCGTCGGCCGCGAAAGCAATCCCCGCCGCGCCCTGGGGAACTGCTCGCCCACGGTGTTGTAGTAGGAATTGAACAGCACTTCGAACGCGTCGCTGGGCGGGGCGTAGGCGGGGTCCGCTTGTTTCAATACGAACGTTTCGAAGAACCAAGTGGTGTGCGCAATGTGCCAACGCGTCGGGCTGACGTCAGGCATCGACTGGATCACGTAGTCTTCCGTCGCCAATGGGGCGCAGATCGCCTCAGTGAATTGCCGTACGCGACGGTAACGGAGGAGTAGATCGGAGACGGGGGAAGAAATCTCGACGGCTTGGAGCGGCACGGCTGTAAACTTTCCACACGGGTGCGATTCACTTATCATTCAATGCGTTCAGTTTGTTCTAACAGATGCCGGCCATGACGTCGAAACCACCCGAGCCCCTTTCGCAATTGCCGCGCGACGCGAAATGCGCCAGGAAGGTCCGCCGGGCGGTAACCGTCGCCGTGCTGAACGGGTGGAGCTTCGCGATCTTTGCCATCGCTTCGGCCCTGTTGCTGCTGGCAGACATTACGCTGGCTGCTGTCGGAATCACCGTGGCGTTGGGCATCGTGACCTATTGCGAGTTTCGTGGCCAACGGTTGCTACGTCAGCTTGATCCGTCGGGTTGCAAGATTCTAGGTTGGGGGCAACTGTGCCTGCTGGCGGCGCTGGCGGCCTATTGCGGGTGGAGCATCGCCTGGGGATTTCTTTACCTGAGCAACCTTTCACAAGCCCTGGCGGAGCATCCGGAACTGCTGGAAAACTACGACGAAGTCCAGCGCCGGGACGTGAAAGACATCGCCGTCGCGGTCGACGAATTTTGGCCGCAGCTAGTCGCGGTGGTCTACGGGGCGGTGATTATCGCCTCGGTGATCTACCAAGGTGGCAACGCGTGGTACTACTTCACGCGGCGGAAGTTTGTGCGGGAATGTCGGGAGATGTTGGGGATGGAGGGCGGAGATTAGGGAACGCTAATTCGCGCTAATCTTCGCTAATCGCTCTCGTTCCCACGCAGAGCATGGGAACGAGTTGGCTATGATACCTTCACCATGCGGCGGAACGACTTTAGACCGCGCTGGTAGTCGTTGACCCACTCGGCGACCGGTTGAACCGGTTTGGCGAAACGGACCATTTGCTCGACGGCATCGGCCACGGTGTACTTTGCCTTAATGCCTTTGGCCTTTCGCAGATGCGATTCGTAAGCCGCAACGGCGGTGACGGCCGCGCCTTGGGCGGGGCCTTCGCTTGATTTCAGCCGCTTCAGCGGACGGTTCAACACGCTGGCCAGAATGCGGCACATCAAATCACTGCGGGCCATGCCGCCGGAAAGGCTGATGTCTTCGATGCGTCGGCCCGCGGCTTTCTCGTGCGCTTCGACGCCCAAGGCGATTAGGTAGGCCAGTCCCTCCATCGCGCTGCGGTACCGGTGGCCCGGTTGTTTCGGTTCGTTGTTGAGCCAAAGCACGCCAGCTTGCTCGCGCGAGATACCCAGCGATGGTTCGGGTTCGGAGAATGGGAAGATTTCATGGCCTTCGGCGGCCGGCTTGGCTTTTTCGGCAGCCGCTTCCAGCTTCGCCCAATCGTCGCCTGTCCAATGCGGCTGCTTGCCGACAACGCGGTCCACGAAATATGCCCCGTTGCTGTAGCAACGCATCCACAAATATGGGCCCCAATTCAGCTTCATCACGTCGAGCGAATCGCCGGACGGCGGGGCATCGCTGGATGAATTGACGACCGCGCTGTTGCCTAAGATGATGGCCATTTGACCATCATCGACCGCGCCGCCGCCGACCAGCCCCGCTTGTTGGTCGTCGGAAGTGGGGAAGATGAGCGGAGCGTCCTTGGTCGGCATACCGTTTTCCACGCACAGATGTTCGGCGAGCGGCCCGAGCGATTGGTAGTGATCGACGATCTTCGGCAATTGCTTGCGGGCCAGCTTGCGGTATTCGTCCGACTTGAGGGCGTTTAGCATTTCATAACACCAGCGGCCGGTTCGCAGGTCCATGATGCCGGTCGAAGCGGCGGCGCTGACGCTGGTGCAATCGAAGTTGCCGGTCAGGAACCCAGCGGCCAGCGGCCCGTGCGGCAAGATGCGGTGCGTTTGCTTCCAAGCCTCCGGCGGGCAGAACTGCGGGTCTTCGTCTTTGACCAGGTGCGAAAGGGTGTAGCGATCGGCCCACGGCCCGCCGATCAGTTCGCGGACTTTCTTCTTCCCGCCCAACCGCTTCTCGCCCCGCCGGCGGCAATCGGCCAGCGTGCGATCGTTCCAGCAAATCGCCCGGCGAATTTGCACGGCGCTTTTGTCGATCCGCCCGGCGGTGTGGTGGGTTCCCGAAATTCCGCCCGCGACCCAATCTTGCAAACGTTTCTTCCGGCGAAGCTGCGCAGCGATCGCCCGCGTACTCGCCCGCGCTTGCCCTTCGAGCTGCATCAAGTTCAGTTCAACGATGCCGAAGTCATCGATCTTGCCCGCTTCATCCGGCGTGCCGTACCAAAGATCGGTCGGCATACTGACTTGGGCGACGATATTCCCCCGCAGTTCAAACGCCACGCACTTAACGCTGCCTGTGGAAAAATCCCAACCGGTAACAATGGCGTTATCCTGAGTGCAGCGGAGTGTTTCGGGCATGGTTCAATTCGGTAGTAAGCAAGAATGAAAAA
>CALBTA010000628.1 GCA_937967755.1 uncultured Planctomycetaceae bacterium
GAATCGTATCGCTAGCCAACGCGCCAACCGCCGGATCAGCATCATCCCACGGCGTGCCAACGATCACATCCTGCAACCAGCCAGACGCGGCAGCATGCCGCACAATCGCATCCAACGTCGTCCCGCTGCCGGTATGCGAAGGGCGCTGCGAAAGGATGTGGAGAATGCGACGGTTCACGATACTCCCTCTCCCGCTGGGAGAGGGTTAGGGTGAGGGCAGTTTATTTGTGCCGGCGGCGGTGTCGCCACGAGGTGAACCGCTCACCCAATTCCGTCAAACAGGCGAACAGGAATATCAATGTCAGTGCACCAACAATGGAACTGAACATCGCAACCGCACCTACGATCCAACCCGACAGTCCGAAGTGCTTCAAGAGTGCACCTAAAGGGGGGAGCAGCAACGCCACCAGCATAGCAGTCACCGTCACATTAACGAGTGATTCGTCGTGGCTGTGCCCGATACACATGTTTTTCTCACCCCGGCCCTTTCCCACAAAGCGAGGGAGAAGTTAGACGCCTAAAACTGCTGCAAGCGGAACTTGTACACCTGCGAATAGATCGGCAAATGGCGGTAATACACTTCCAGCATGTAGATCGACAAGCAGGTTGTGAACAACCGTCCGCCGCCGCGGGCTCCCCATTCGTCGCGGGTGGGCGACCAACTGCCGGCTTCGGGCCCGCTCTTGGTTTGATTCTCAGGAACCTTTTGCCGCATCACGCGGTTCCAACGGTCCCACGACTCACCTTCCATGTGATGGGCCGCCTGCGTGCCGTAGTACCAGTAGTAAACGTTCTGGTCGTTGTAGTCGACCGGACTGGCGACGAAGCGGGCGACGCCATCGACGAGGCGCGGGTCGTCATGCTTCCAACCCAGGTATTGCCGGCAAAGCAACCCTTCGGCCGACATCGCCAGGTTCTCATGCCGGTCGGGCTGGTATTCATAGCGTCGCCCGCCGTCGATGGCAACGGTGTCCAAAAACTTGTGAATCTTTTCCAGCGTAGGCGATGGGACCTCCAGCTTGGCCATTAGCGCACTCTGCAAAGCCATCACGTACCAGCCAGTGACTGACGTATCAGAGTCTTGCCCCGGTTGGTATCGCCAGCCTCCCTCGGTCCCTTGCGCTTTGACCGAAAAGTCAATCGCCTTCTGGGCCGCGTCGCGAAATTTCGAATCCTCGGTCATGCCGTAAAGTTCGCAAATGGCGATCGTCGCCTGGGCGTGGGTGTAAAGCTGATGGTGGTGGCTGATCCCCTCAGGCACGAAGCTGCCGCTTTTGTGTTGCTGCTTGAGCAGCCAGTTCCACCCTTTGACGACCACGTCTTTGAACTCGCCTTCCTGGTGCGTATGGCCTGCGCCTTGGAAAGCGAGCAGCGCCATCGCGGTGGCGGCGACCTTGTTCTCCATGCCGCCGCCATCTTTGTAAGGGCCGACCAGGCTCCACGAACCGTCGCGGCGTTGCTGCTTCTTCAACCACAACAGCCCGTCCTTTACGGCCGCTTCGGTCGTGGCGTTGCCTCCGTAGGCTGCTAACAGGGCCATCTTCATGCCCGCTTCGCGACCGGTCAAAGCCATGCCGATCGTCGGCGAAACTACTTCGCTCATGCTGGAAGTGGCATCGAGCGAAACATCGGTGATCGGGGGCGTGGCGAGCGGGTCTTCGACAGGCGGCAGATCTTCCGGGGTGAGCGACGCTTCTTCGAATTCGATCTGATCAAGGGGCGCGAAATCCAGGATCTCTTCTTCAAGCTGCTTGCCTTCCTCTTCGGCATACTCGTTCATTACGAAGATTTCCACCTTCGGCTTCGCCTGATGCGCGATGAACAACAACGCCGCAATCATCAAGATGAATTTGTGAACGAGCAAGCTAATCAACCAGGGTGGGGCGGCACGCAGAACTGGAGGGGCCTTTTCGGCGGCATCTTCAGCTTCTTGTTCGGGCGATGGCTGGCGAACTGCCACACCGCTGGGAGCAACGGGCACGGGCCGATTCGGGGTGGGCACTGGCGTTGGCTGCAATGCCCTCGGCTGCGGCGCAGCCGGAGCCGCCACCGCTTGCGGCTTCGCCACAGGTTGAGCCTGATTCACCGGAACGGCGCGGGCCACTGGCTGCGACTGAACCGGCACTCCTTGCGGAGCCACCGGCTGCGCAACCGGCGCGGCGGAAGCGGTTGGCGGATACCCGCTGACTGCTTGAGCAACGGGAGCCGCCTGCCCCACGGGCGATGCCGAAGGAATTTGCCCCGCCGGCACGGGGTTCACCGGCTGAGCGACCGGCGCAGCGGAAGCCTGGGGCGGAAGTGAATACGCCGGCGGCGGCAAGCTATCGTTTTGCGAATGGTCGGAATTCGCCATATAAACCGTTTGCTGGACCGGTTAAGAATCAATTCGAAAACCTCGGAAGTCGCACGGGTTGCCAATCCGCCCGAGGTTTTCGGATTGATTCATCGCAAGAGGAGAAGTACTTCAAATATACCACTGCGAGCGACCTGGAACAAGCAATAAGTCTAAGCCATGCCAGCAGTTAGGCGTCACAAGCGCCACCTTCGGACGAATCCGACACGGCGGCAACGAGACAGCGAAGCGGGTCCGTGAAAGTACTCATCAATGTCACGTAGCCGAACTCGTGAGAGTTCGGGGGTAGGCCATTTATTTTGTGCGCACCCAGAAGTCTCACGACTTCTGCTACTGCTACGACGGGTCCCCCCTCGTCACTTTCATGCACCTGTGATATACTCATCCACTTAATCATTGACGCGGGGTGGAGCAGCCCGGTAGCTCGCGAGGCTCATAACCTCGAGGTCG
>CALBTA010000629.1 GCA_937967755.1 uncultured Planctomycetaceae bacterium
TGCGCTCGATATTCTTCCCCACCGCTTGTTCGGCTTCAGTACGAAATTTCTTCAAAGTGGTTTCCTCGTGATGTCAATTCGTGTGTTTGCGCACCAGCTGATTCACATTACCGGAGGGCTTGCGCCCTGCCGCTTTCTTGGGAGTGACTCACCAAAGGTGGGTCGTCATAGAACGAACGCACGGCTTCGCAGACGTAGCGAACTTCTTCGTCCTTCAATTCCGGGTACATTGGCAACAACAATGCCCGGCGAAATAGCTTTTCAGTGCGGGGCAGATCGAAGTGCGATAGGCCCAACTTTTCGAACTGGTGAACCCCTTGGCCGCCCCAGGGGAGCAGAATCTCGACGCCGCTTTCCCGCAGATGAACGATCAGCCCGTCGCGGTCCTCCGCTTCGACTTCGTAGTTCTGAAAAACGTCCCAGCGGTTTTCGCCCTCGGCCGGGCCGGGTGGAAGGTGTAGCTGCGGGCAGTCGGCAAGTTCTTCGTGATAGATGGCTGCCAGTTCGCGCCGGCGCTCAAGCCAGGCGGGCAACCGCGCGAGTTTCAGGCTGAGGATGGCCGCGTGCAAATTGTCGATCCGGCAATTGAACGACCAACGGGCGACGCCTTCGGGCGTGCGGCCGTGATTTCTCAATAGGCGAATCTGTTCGGCGAAATCAGGATCGTCGGTGATCACCGCGCCGGCGTCGCCGAATGCTCCCAACAGTTTCGCCGGGTAGAAACTAAAGCACCCGGCCAACCCCCAGCTTCCAGCGCTCTGGCCGTCAATCGTTCCGCCAAGTGCCTGGGCAGAGTCTTCAATTACCAGCAAGCCGTGTTTCTTCGCGATCTGTCGAATGCGGGGCAAGTCACAAGCCCGTCCGTTGAGGCTGACCGGCACAATCGCCTTGGTGCGCGGAGTGATCGCCGCTTCGATTTTGTCGGGGTCGATGTTGTGGTCGTCGCCGATATCGACCAGCACCGGCGTCGCGCCAGCGTGAACGATGCCGGCGACGGTCGCCACGAACGTGTGCGAGACGGTGATAACTTCATCGCCTGGCCCGATGCCCGCGGCCACGTAGCACAAGTGCAGCGCGTCGGTGCAGTTGCTCACGCCGATGGCGTATTTCGTTCCGCAAAATGTGGCCAACGCCGCTTCGAACTGTTCGGGTTGCTCACGCAGGATCAGGTCACCGGCAGACAGCACCGAATGCACCGTCTCCATGACTTCCGCTTCCATGCTTTGAAAGTGCAGGGGGTAATTGATGAATTTGACTTTCCAGTCGTGCGTCATGACTCGTTTCTTAAAGTTTCGGTGTCGAAATAAAGTTGGCCAACAGCGTAAATGACCGCGAAGTCGCTCAGCGCGTCGGCAACACTGTCCGCTTCGTGCAACGGTTCCAACGGGGCCGATTCGGGCGTGAGGGTGGGCTGAATCGCCGCCAGCTTGCCAAAGACCAGCCGCTTCAGCCATTGCTTGCCGTGCATCGTGCGCGGGATCAGCCGAAGTTTCACCGCCAGTCGGCGCAGCCAACCGATAGTCTTGCGCGGCAGTGAGCGTTTTTCAGAACGGAAGCCCAGCCAGCTTTCCGGCGCGAAGCCCGCGCTGCGCAGCCGTCGTTCCAATTCATCCAACGGCAAGTAATACGTGCTATGCGGGCTGCGGTTGAATCCTTCCCATTGGCAGTTCACCGTCACCACAACCAACCGTCCACCGGGTCGCAGCACACGGCGGCACTCGGCGAAGAATCGTTCGACGTCAGGGAGATAATAGATCGCTTCACAGATCAGCAGGGTGTCGAACGTGTCGTCGTCCAGCGGCAACTCCTCAGCATCGAGTCGTAACACCTCGACGTTGTCGATGTCTTCGCAAGCGCGGCGGGCGTAGGTCAAGTTGTTCTCATCGATGTCTCCACCGACCACACGCCGCGCGGTCCGTGCGAGGTAGCCCAACCCGAAACCCGCACCGCAGGCGACTTCCAACACGTCTTTGCCTTCGCAGAACTGCGCGGCAAAGTGGTACCGCGTATGGATCGCCGACAACTGCCCCCGGTGAGCGCGCAAGCCGGGCACTTCCGTCACGGACGAGTAATCGCTGCGCTTGGTAGATGGTTCGGAAATGTTAGTGGAAACGGCCACGGAAAAACTATGTTGAGCCAGCGGTTTGTTCGGATTCCAACGCGAGGTGGTGATCGGCTGCCCGCTGCGGTTGGGCGCTGGCCTCCGGCGGCAAGCACCAACTAGGATCGACGCCAGCGAGGGCGAGCGCCGTTGCGGTGATGATTTTTACATCGGTCCACAGCGAGTGGTGTTGGACATACGCCAGGCCCAGCGAGATCTTCTTCGGGGCGATCTTTTCCAGATAGTCGCGGTCCGGGTCGCTGCTGCCTTTCAGGATTTCGCCTTCGTTGCGGAATACCAGCGAGGCGTAGTCGGTAATGCCAGGGCGGACGTCGAGCAACGCTTGCTCATGATCGCTATACAAGTCAACCGCCCAACGCACCTGCGGGCGGGGGCCGACGAAGCTCATCTGCCCGAACAGCACGTTGAACAACTGCGGCAGTTCATCCATCTTCGTCCGCCGAATGAACTTGCCGATGCGAGTGATCCGTACGTCGTCCGCGGATGTGGAAGAAGCCCCTTTCTGCTCCGCGTCGACCACCATCGATCTGAACTTCAGGATGTGAAAGTCCTTCCCGGCCCGGCCTACGCGCTTCCCGCGATAAAGTACCGGGCCGGGCGACGTGAGCTTGATTCCCAAGGCGATTCCCGCGAGCAACGGTGACGCCGCGACGATGCCGAACAGGCTGAGCAAAATATCAAACGTTCGTTTCATGAGCTTGCGGCTGCCGTTGCCAATTGCCTGGCAGCAGGGTGTTCGGTTTCGCGCCGGTGATGCGCGGCGATTTCTTCGAGGTAGTCGGACATCTGGTGATAAACGACCGACGCCCGAAATCGCTCGCGAAATAACCGCGACGCGTTGGTAGACATCGTATTTATCCGATCGGGCGTGTCGAGCAACTTTTCGACGGCGACGACCAGCCGGTCTTCGTCGCCGCCGTAGCTGATGCCGCAATCGTGTTCGATCAACAGATCGTTCAGCACGCCGGCGGTCAGGCTGGAAACTATCGGCAACCCGCCTGACATGTATTCGATCGCTTTATTCGGAATGCTCGATTGAAAGTCTGGGCTGTTCTGGTACGGGGCGATGGCCAGGCGGCACCGTCGCATCAATGTCCAAATTTGCGGCGACTCGACCCAGCCGGGAAAGTGAATGGACGGGTGGTCCGCCGCCAAACTGCGATAGGCGGGCAGCCGATCCCCTTGCCCGCAAATGACCAGTTGGACTTTTCGCGTTTTGTTGACGCGGCCGAAGGCACGGATCACCGGCTCCATTACGAACTGCTTGCCGAGCGCGCCAAAGAAACAGACCACTGGCACGCCAGGGTCAACGCCGATTCCGCGCTGCTTCCAGAACCGGTCGGCCGCTTCGACCTCGGCGGCGGCCGGTTGGGCATCGTTGTACCCGAACGGAAAATCGCGATCGAACGGGCCGGCCGTTCTGCCGCCGTGTTGCAGGCCCCACTGCACAAACCCGGGCGCGTGCCCGGTGATGGCGGTCGCCCGGCGGCAACAGTTCCGGGTTTGGCGGAACATCGAAGCCAACCCTAGCCTGGCCAGTGGGCGCGTGCCGCGCGGAGCGAGATCGACAAAGATGTCGGGCCACATGTCGCGAACGTCGAGAACGACCGGCACGTTGTTCTTTTGCCCATATTCGGTTGCCGCCGCGCTCAGTTCAATCGTGGGGAACGAACAAAGAATCACGTCGGGCGTCGGCTCTTGCGGGGCCAACTTGCGAAATTCGGCAGCCACTTCGCGATGATTCGCCAGGCGAGCCAGCGAGACGTTGCGTTCATAGTCACGCCCGCGCAGCAATTGCAACCGGTAGTTTTCGCCCAGCGGCAGCACGGCATTGCCTTCGCTACGTTGTCTTTTTTTTGTGTGATCGAACGACGACGACCACCACAGCACGTCGTGCCCCCGTTGGGCCAGGGCTTGGCCCAGCAACCCGGTGCGCAGCAGCCGCGGCGACTTGCTATCGGTCGGAAGCGGTTCGCCGATGGTGATAAGCCAAACGCGCACGGCTGCTATCTGACTGCCACGGGCTGGGCGGTTGTTGTTCTGTTCATTGAATCGAGATTGCTCTTCGAAGCCGCCAACACCTGGCGGTAAACGGCTTCCATCTGGGCGACGTTGTGGTTCCACTCAAAGTGTTCCAAAACGTGGCGCCGCCCGTTTTCACCAAGTCGCGTCGCCAACGGCTGCTCTTCCACCAGGCGGGTCAGCGCCGTGGCGAGGGCATGCGGACTCTCGCTGGGAACGATCAGCCCGGTTTCACCATCGCGGACGACCTCCGGCAGGCCGCCGACGTTGGAAACGATCACCGGCAAGCGGCAGGCTGATGCCTCTAGCACAGAGACGCCGAAACTCTCGCTGCGGCTGACGGCGACGAAGATGTCCAGCTTCTTCAACTCGGTAGCCACTTCCCCATGCGGCACCTTGCCGACGAACGTCGTCAC
>CALBTA010000630.1 GCA_937967755.1 uncultured Planctomycetaceae bacterium
TGATTCTCTGTGTCCTTTGTGCTCTCTGTGGTTCAATTCGTTTCGCGCCAAGGCAGAGAGCCGTTAGGTGGATGAAGAAGTTCGCTTAAGGCCGCGTTCCTGTGGTCGCTGGAAGTGTTACGATGGCGGATTGAGAATGTTATTGCCGCAATCGACTTGACTAGAAGCCGCTTCCTCGTCCTTCGTGCTTGAAGATAGACGTCCGGCCGATCCGTCGAGGACGAAAAGGCGAGGACGAAAAGACGAGTACGAGGTGAAGGTCGGTGGCTGGAAGCCCCCGCTACGTTTTGACTATGTCTTCGATTCGTGATCTTGATGAGATACAGAGCCTCGACCGGGGTGGGGGGGCGGTGCGGATTCCGCATGAGATTGATGTGCCGTTGACACCGCGGGTGAGGGCGTTGATCGACGCGGCGGAGTTTCGCCGCCTGGCGAGCGTGAGCCAGTTGGGGCTGGTTTCTTTGGTTTACCCGGCGGCGAACCATTCCCGGCTGGAACATTCGTTGGGCGTTTACCGAATGGCGTTGTTGTTTCTGCGGCGGCTGTCGTTCAACGAGCGGTTCGCGGCGGCGATCACCGGTGACGACGCGCGGCTGCTGATCGTCGCGGCGCTGCTGCACGACCTGGGGCATTGGCCCTTCTGCCACCCAATTGAAGATATGCGGCTGCCGAACGTGCCCAGCCACGAACTGTTCGCCAACAGTTTTCTGCTGGAAGGGGAAGTGGCCGACGCGCTGCGCGACGATTGGGGAACCAACCCCCGCGACGTCGTCAGCCTGCTTTCGGAAAAGCCGCGCGACAACCGCCGGCGGCTGCTGCAAAGTTTGCTGTCGGGGCCGATTGATATCGACAAGATGGATTACCTGGCCCGCGACAGCCTGCACGCCGGCGTGCCGTACGGGCGGCAGTTCGACCAGGGGCGATTGATCGGCAGCCTGACGCTGAACGAAGCGGGCACCGGGCTGGCGATTACCGACAAGGGGCGAACGGCCGCCGAGATGATGGTCTTCGCCCGCTATGTGATGTTCAGCGAAGTCTATTGGCACCACGCCGTGCGGAGCGCGACTGCCATGTTACAGCGGGCGTTTTATTTGCTGCACGGGCAGTTGGACCTCGATACGCTGTTCCGCTCGACCGACAGCGACATGATTGCCGGGCTGCGCAGCGCCGCGACCGAAGGAGGTGCGGCCGATCTGCTGGACGGGTTGTTCGGCAGCAACCGCCGGTTGTACAAGCGGCTGGCCGAGTACAGCATCTACCAAGGCGAGGCGACGTACAACCAGCTCGCCCGGCGGCCATACGGCTGGCTGGTCGCCTGCGCGGAAAGCCTGGCGCGGATTCTCAGTACGCAACTCGGCCGCCGGGTCGCCCCGCACGAAATTCTGATCGATGCCCCGCCGGTGAAGTTGGAAGTGCAATTTCAGGTCGATGTGCATTTCACCCGCGAAAACATCTACCGCCCGCTTGGCGAGGTTTCACCCGTCGTCCGCACGTTGGCGGAAAAGCAGTTTGATGATTATGTAAAACGGGTGCGGATCTTTGTCACGCCGGAGCTGCGCGGGGAGTTGGATTCGGCCGAGGGCGTTAACGAACTGGTTCACCGAGCGGTGGAAGAGGTGGATGCGTGATAGTGAGGATGTGATTCGAAATTCAAAGTAGCAGGCACAGTCCCTGTGCCGTCCGCTGAAGCAGTCGTGAGCGTGGCGCTGTTACGGCACGCGGAGCGTGCCTACTACTAATTGCAAACCCGTCCTGCGGAGGGAACATCATGAATCGTAATACGACACTGCTACTTGTCCTGGCGATTGTTCTACCAGTTCAGCTCGTTGCCGCCGGCGAGCCGGAAGTGATCAACGTCTGGCCGGGTGATGTGCCGGGCGAGGTTGGCGATATCGGCGAAGAGCGAACGCTGCCGCCGCGCGAGGGGGCACGCGAGGTGATGCGCGTGACCGATGTCAGCAAGCCGACGCTGACGATCTATCGCCCCGACAAGGAAAAAGATACAGGGACGTCGGTCGTGATTTGCCCGGGCGGCGGGTATCACATTCTGGCGTGGGACCTGGAAGGAACTGAAGTGGCCGCGTGGCTGAACTCGATCGGCGTCACGGGCATTGTGCTGAAATACCGCGTGCCGCGGCGGAAAGATCGCGAGAAGCACCTCGCCCCGCTGCAAGATGCGCAGCGCGCGGTCAGTTTGGTTCGCCAGCGCGCTGAAGAATGGGGCCTGGCGAAGGATTGCATCGGGATACTCGGTTTTTCCGCCGGCGGGCATCTGTCGGCGGCGACCGCGACGAATTTTGACAAGCGGCATTACGAACCGATTGACGCGGTCGACGAAGTGAGCTGCCGCCCCGACTTCGCCGTGCTGATTTACCCCGCCTATTTGAAAAGCGACGACGGCCTGTCGCCGGAGATTCGCGTGAACGAAAACTCGCCGCCGGCGTTCTTCGTCCACGCAGGCGATGACCGCATCAGCCCGGAAAACAGCGTCGCCATGTACCTCGCCCTGAAGCAGGCGAAAGTTCCGGCTGAGTTGCACGTCTACGGCAGCGGCGGCCACGGCTTCGGGCTGCGGCCGTCGAACCACGCGGTTTCAACGTGGCCCGATCGGTGTGAGGCGTGGCTGCGGAACCGCCAGTTGCTGCAGCGGAAGTGACGTGCCGAAGTAGGACGCAGTTGTACTGCGTCCCGCACGGAATACAATTCCCTCCTACGGTTCAACAGGTCACAATTCGCAATTCAGATTGTTACGGAATACTAAGCATGACGGTCACTACCGATTCCCTTCGCACCTGGTGCAAAACGATCCTTTCCGGCGATGCGGAGAATTCTTCGCGGGCGCTGGCAGATTATTTGGGCGCGATTCCAAAATTGGATTCGCTGGCCGATTTGCCCGCAGGTACGTCGGTGTTGGTACGCGGCGACGTGGATGCGAAGCCGGGCAAGGACGTCGGCGATGGCGATATCCGCTTGCGCTCGATGAAAGAGACGTTGCAGTTCGGCATCGAGCGCGGGTGGAAGCAAATCGTCTTCGGCCACCGCGGGCGTGAGAAGGATGAAACGCTCGCGAAGGTAGCGAAGCGTATAGGTCAAATTCTTGGCAGCGATGTGCCGTTGGTCGCCGATTGGATGGATGAGTCGGGTACGGTTTCCGACGATCTAAGGACCAAAGTCGAAAACGCGGCACCTGGGGCGGTGTTGATGTTGGAGAACACGCGGCAGTACGACCTGGAACGCGTGCTGTGGAAGAAGTCGCCTGACGATCTCGACGGCATGGGTGATGAACTTGCGCGGCTGGCGACGCTGGCCAATGAAATGGCCGCCAAGGTCGCGACGGTCTATGTCAACGAAGCGTTCTCGGCCGGCAGCCTCGATGCGTCGAGCGTGGTCATCCCCGCGGCGATGGAGCGCGTCGCGCTTGGCAGCTACGTCGCGAGTGAATTTTCCGGCCCGGTGAACGAATGCCTAGACGCCCAAATGGTCGTCTTCAGCGGCATCAAGACCGACAAGCTGGATGACTTGGAGGCGATCATGAGCCGCGGCAAAGTGAAATTGGTTCTGGGCGCGGGTGTGCTCGGCATGGCTTTGAAGAAGGGCTTCGTCGAATCGCACGGTGGCAGCTTCTCGCTGGGCGCGGCTGAGAACCCGGAGTATTCCGACGCCCCGTTTTATGTCTCGCCCGACCGCGTTGAACAAGCAAAGCGAATCATCGCCGACGGCAAGGACAACGGCGTCAAGTTCGCCTTGCCGGTTGACGTGATGCTGGAACAGGGTGAGATCGTCACCGAACTCGGTCCCGATCAGGCCCAGTTTGATATCGGCCCGTCGTCGAGCGAATTGTACGAAGAGCAGGTGGCCGAATTCATCGAAGACACCCAACCGGGCGACCCGAACAACCGCGTCGTCGTCTTTTACAATGGCGTGTTTGGCAAATTCGAAGAGGAAAAATTCGCCGGCGGCACCAAGCGGTTCATCACACAGCTTGATGTTTTGCAGCAGGCGGGTGCGGATGTTTACGTCGGCGGGGGCGAAGGGGGGAAGGCGGTCGAGAAGTATTTGGGGGCCGACAAAATTACCCACCTGTTCACCGCCGGCGGAACCGTTCTGAACGCGCTGGGCAGCGAACCGGTGCCGTACCTCGTTGCGCTTCGCCTGGCGGCGAGCCGTTCGTAGCCGAAGTCGCCCAGACTTTGGAATGCGCGAACCCTTTCGCGCCCGAACCTGACGAATCCGGCTGCGCCATCCGCGCACCCGCCCCGTGCATTCGGCATATCTAGTACCCTCGTCGCAATCCGCCTGTGGAAAGATGCAAAAACTTCATCAAGTACGAAGCTTGGTGAATTTTGGTGATCTATGCCGACGATGAAGCACACTGACTTCCACGAAGAAGTTGCGGTCGGTGAATGCAATGCAAGCGACATGGATCGTCGCCGGCGAAACACAAACATTAGCCGGGACCCCTCGCCATTGTTTCACCCCGTTTACCCCTTTGTTTATTGTATGGATCAAAGAGGAATCTACCCCATGAAGAGCCAACATCTTTTCACCGCTATGCTGGTG
>CALBTA010000631.1 GCA_937967755.1 uncultured Planctomycetaceae bacterium
ATCGCCGGACTCGGAATCACTTGGTGAATCGACGGCTGCGCAACCCATCACACCCATTCGCCCCGTTCCCGCCACACCAGCACAAACTAAAGCAAGCCCCGGGCTGGATGCGCAAGGCGGTTCGCCTTCGGCCTATGCAGTTCCGTTACAGGCAGTGCCGGTTGGCCCAACGGCTGCGCCTGGTTCATCGCCCGCGGCGGTTTCGATTCCCGCTCAAACACCTACACCTAAACCAACACCGACGCAATCGCCATCATCGTCACAACCCTCGGGCGGACCATCCGCTGTTGACGAATTGCTTCCGCCAGGGGTGGGCCCGTCTCCCGCATCCAGTTCACCGGTGCCCGTGACGAGCGACGTTGGGGAAGCCGTTTCCAGTGTTCCGCAGCCTGACGACGGCACGGTCGCCATTCCCACAGAAGATGGGTCCGTTGTTGCGGTGAAGGATAAGGTCAAGACGGTGGAATTCCACGGCGAAGAAGTTGAACTGCGGCGGCTAACTCCCGAGGAAAAGCAACGCCGGCGTCTCATCAAGAACATCATTATGGCGTTCTTGGGAATTCTATTCCTGGCGATTGTGACCATTGTGTTGGTGATTCTCACCTAACGGACGAGCCGATTCTGGTTGGGGAAAGTGGGCAAGCGGTTCCGACAGAGTAAAACATGCCGCCCGGTGCGCGCGATGCGCACGGGTGCGGCATGTATCGGAACGGATTGTCGTCGTTCGCTCCGCGAACAACATGCTTTTCGCGGAGCGAAAAGCGGCAATGGCAGTGATGGATCGCCGAGTTGCTTTGAATATCCGTCACTCTCAATCCCTCGGTGTTGTTATGGAAACGTCCCTATCCCGCCTCTCGCTGTTCACCTCGCCCAACAATGAAGGGAATTCGACGCAGCGTTCCCTAAAGCGTTGGAGTTTCCGCCTGGTCGATTGTACCGGCAGTGAATACTTGGCCGCCACCGATTTCGAATCGGGCGTCACGATGGAGCGGTTGGGTTTGTTGGCCGTGGTTCGCGGATTGGAAGCTTTGGACCGCCCGTCGCACGTGACGTTGGCCAACCCCAGTCGCGTGGTCAGCCGGGGTCTGCAGTACGGCATGGACATCTGGCGGAAGACGGGGTGGCGTTGGGAACGTTTTGGTCAGATGGCGCTGATTCGAAACGCCGACCTGTGGCAACGGATCGATGTGGCGATGGGTTACCACCAACTCGTCTGTCGCAAGCTGCGGCCCGAAAGCGCACACACTTCACTGCGCGGCCCGCACTACAGCAAGCGACGTCGGCGGCGGATATCGCTACGCGACAACCCCCATCTCTTGCAGGAGGCAGTCTAAGGCGGAGCACGGGCACTTTGATCCGCAATGTTAATGGCCCCTGGATAAGCGGCACATGAATCACGTAAACTCTGGCCGATGGAACGAACGGATTTTGCCTTAACTCAAACGCACGATTCGAGTTTCGGCGACGACAATCAAGGAGGGGATAGTGCGAACTACCGTAAAATTGGGTAGCCTGGGGGCTTTGGTCGCAGGCGAACACCAGAATCCGTCCGAACTATTAGGCCCGCACAAGATCGAGTCGGGTGACAAGTCTGTGACGGCGATTCGGGCGTTCTTGCCCAATTCCAAGCAGGCCTGGTTGGTCCATCCGGCACACGGCACGCGGCGGCCGATGCGGCAGATTCATCCGGCGGGAGTTTACGAGGCGATTTGCGAAAACCAGAGCGAGGCGGACGCTCAGTATCAATTCCGCGTAGCCAACGACCGCGGACAGTATTCCACTATGCACGACCCCTACCGATTTCACCCGTTGATGACCGACTACGACGTACACCTCCTTTGCGAGGGTTCGCACTGGCGGTCGTACGAACGTTTGGGTGCACAGCTTCGCACGGTCGATGGTGTGACGGGCGTGAACTTCGCTGTCTGGGCACCAAACGCCAGCAGCGTCAGCGTGGTTGGCAACTTCAATGGCTGGGACGCCCGCAGCCATCCGATGCGGCGGCTGATTCCCAGCGGGTTCTACGAATTGTTCATTCCCGGCATCGGCGAGGGTGAGGTCTACAAATATCAAATCCGCAACAATCTGCACGTGATGGAGAAATCGGACCCGTACGGGTTCTATGCGGAACTTCCTCCGCGCACGGCGTCGGTCGTCGCCGACTTGTCGCGCTACGAGTGGAAAGACCACGAGTGGATGGAAGGCCGCAAGAAGGCGAACGTGTTGGAACAACCGATGTCGGTTTACGAAGTCCACCTTGGCAGTTGGCAGAAGGACTGGAGCCGCGAGAACGGCTGGCTCGATTACCGCACGTTGGCCCACCGGTTGGCCGAGTATTGCAACAAGCTGGGCTACACGCACGTCGAACTGTTGCCCGTCAGCGAACACCCGTACACGCCAAGTTGGGGCTATCAAACGGTTGGGTATTTCTCAGTCACCAGCCGTTACGGATCACCGGACGACTTCATGTACTTCGTCGATCACATGCACCAGCAGGGCATCGGCGTGTTGATCGACTGGGTGCCGGCCCACTTCCCGCGCGACGCGCACGGCTTACGGCAGTTCGACGGCACCGCGCTGTACGAGCATGCCGATCCACGCCAGGGCGAGCATCCCGATTGGGGCACGATGATCTTCAACTACGGGCGCAACGAAGTTCGCAACTTCCTGATTTCCAACGCGCTGTTCTGGCTCGACCGCTACCACATTGACGGGCTGCGGGTCGATGCGGTTGCTTCGATGTTGTACCTCGACTACAGCCGTGAAGAAGGCGACTGGATTCCCAACGAATTCGGCGGGCGGGAAAACTTACAGGCGATCGACTTTCTGAAAAAGTTCAACGAGGAAGTTCACGCCCAATACCCAGGCGCGATCACCGTGGCGGAAGAATCGACGGCGTTTGGCGGCGTCTCACGGCCGACGTTCACCGGCGGGCTGGGTTTCACATTCAAGTGGAACATGGGGTGGATGAACGACACGTTGAGCTTCTTCCAAAAAGACCCGATCCACCGCAAGTACCACCACGACGAGATCACTTTCAGCCTGATTTACGCCTTCAGCGAAAACTTCTGCCTGCCGCTCTCGCATGACGAGATCGTGCATGGCAAAGGGTCGCTGCTCGATCAAATGCCCGGCGACCTGTGGCAGAAATTCGCCAACTTGCGGCTGCTGTACAGCTACATGTGGACGCATCCCGGCAAGAAGTTGCTGTTCATGGGCGGAGAGTTCGGGCAGTGGAATGAATGGAACAGCGAGGAAAGCCTGCAGTGGGATTTGCTGCAATGGGAAAGCCACCAGGGTGTGCAAAAGATGATGGGCGATTTGAACGCTCTCTACCGCCGCGAACCGGCGCTGTACGAAGTGGATTTCGACTACACCGGTTTCGAGTGGGTCGATTGCCATAGCCGCGACGACAGCGTGCTGGCCTACCTTCGCAAGGCAAAGAATGCTGAAGACATGCTGGTCGTGGCGATGAACTTCACGCCTATGCCGCGAACGATGCACCGCCTGGCCGTGCCGCACGGCGGCTACTGGCGGGAAATCTTCAACAGCGATTCGGAGTACTACGGCGGCAGCAACATCGGGAACCATCCCGGCGTGATGGCCGAAGAAGTGCCACACCACGGCCGCCCGTTTTCTTTGCCGATGTCGCTCCCGCCGTTGGGCTTGGCAATTTTTAAGCCCGAGCGATGATCACTCAACTCCCCGACTTTGCATCTTCGGCGAAGTTGCACGCGGATGACCGGTCAGCAATCGCCGCTCGCCCTGGCGAAAGTGTGTATACTGCATGCATTGCGGCCGTCCACACCCGCCACCGACCTTGCCGTGTCGGCTTGACGAACGATGCAGAGTTTCATCCGACGAATTGTTTGCGCTGCGTTCGCGCTGCCCGCTGCTGGCTTCGTTGCCTCGGCTGGCGAAGTTGACTTCAACCGCGACGTTCGCCCGATTCTGGCCAACAACTGCTACGAGTGTCACGGACCGGATGAAGAAAACCGGGAAGGTGAACTGCGGCTCGATCAATTCGGCGAACACAACGAACATATCCTTGGTACCGGCCAGCCGGACAAAAGCGTGCTGGTTGAACGGTTGCTTGCGGACGATGAAGACATCGTGATGCCGCCACCCGAAGCCCGGCGCCGGCCCACGGCTGAACAGATTGAAACGTTGCGCCGTTGGATCGAACAAGGTGCGGGCTCTCAGCAGCATTGGGCGTTCGTCAAGCCTGTGCGGCCGGAGCTTCCCCAGGTCACCGATAATTCATGGCCTCGCAATTCGATTGACCGTTTTGTGCTTTCGCATTTGGAAGCCCGCAAGCTGAAGCCCCGGCCCGATGCGCAGCCGAGGGTCTTGGCGCGGCGGTTGAGCCTGGCGTTGACCGGTCTGCCGCTGTTGCCCGAGCAAGGCGACCGCTTCGCGGAGGCCTATCGCAGCAGTCCCGAAGAGGCGATCGATAACCTGGTTGACCAGCTACTGGCCGACGCGGCGTATGGAGAACACTTCGCCGCCACATGGTTGGACGCCGCGCGTTACGCAGACACCAACGGCTACCAAGGTGACGGCCCGCGGATCATGTGGCCTTGGCGCGATTGGCTGGTTCGCAACTTGAACGCCAACGTGCCTTATGACGAACTCACCGTAGGAATGCTGGCTGGCGACTTGTTGTTGCCGCAGAAACATTCGGATTGGGAAACGGCCGATTGGATCTCCGACGAGCCGGCCAGCGATTTGCTGCTGGCGACCGGCTTCCTGCGGAATCACCGTTACGACAGCGGCAGCGGTACGATTCCCGAGGAATCGAAATTCGAGAACGCCGCCGACCGGCTGGAAACCGTCGGCACGATCTGGATGGGGCTGACGTTGCAATGTGCCCGGTGCCACACGCACAAGTTCGACCCGATCGAGAACCGCGAATACTACGAACTGCTTTCGTTCTTCGACAAAGTGCCGGAGGTTGGTTCAGCCTTGAAGAATGCATCGCACCCTTACATTCATACGCCGACTGAAAAGCAACGCGTCGAGCTAACTAAGTTACAGACCGCCGCGTTCGAAGCAGAGCAACAATTCAACGCAACGGCCAAGCACCTTGGCGATGCCCAAGCGGCTTGGGAGAAAAGTTTGGCCGCTGATTCTGAACCACCGCGCGTCGTTCGCGGTTTGAAGTTTCACTTTGCGCAGCAAACGATCCACTTTAACGGCCGCAAATCGATCAAGAAGACCAACGATCCGGTTGTACTGTGCGCCGGCAACAAGTCGTGGACGATTTCGTTCTGGTTCCGCCCCCAATCGCGGGCCGACGGGGCGATCTTTTCCAGCGTTGAGGAGCCTGAGCGTTATCGGCCCGGTATTCAGGCCGATTGGGTTGGCGGCAAAGTCCGCGTCCGTCACGTTTGCCGGTGGGTGAACAGCTACATCGAATTCGAGTCTCGCAAGAAGCTCGCGGTCGGCAAGTGGCACTACGTGACTTTCGGTTGCGACGGCCGCATGCAAGGGCTGGCGTATCGGGCGACCCTCGGCGGATCGGAAG
>CALBTA010000632.1 GCA_937967755.1 uncultured Planctomycetaceae bacterium
TGCTACGGCAACGACGTGATCAAGACTCCGGGGTTGGATGAGCTGGCGAAAAACGGCACGCGGTTCACGCATGGATTTTGCACCACCGCCAGTTGCAGCGCCAGCCGCAGCGTAATTCTGACCGGGCTGTACAACCATGCCAACGGGCAGTATGGGCATCAGCATAGCTACCACCACTTCATCACGTTCGCAAACGTGAAGAGCCTGCCGGTGCTGCTGGCCGACAACGGTTACCGCACGGCCAGCGCCGGCAAGTACCACGTCGCTCCGAAGGAGGTCTACCACTTCGACCAGTTCATCAAAGGCGGGTCGCCCGTTCAGATGGCCGAGAACTGCCAGGAACTGATCGCGGCCAAGAGCGACCAACCGTTCTTCCTTTACTTCTGCACCAACGAACCGCATCGCAATTTCAAACGCGAAGGCAGCGACCCGGTCAAACCGAGCGAAGTGATCGTGCCCGATTACCTTCCCGATACGGCCGCCTGCCGCGGCGAGTTGGCACAGTATTACATGAGCGTGCAGCGGGCCGATTCGGGGCTGAAGCGGCTATTGGAAATTTTGAAAGCGACCGGGCGGTGGGAAGATACGCTGGTGATTTACATTTCCGATAACGGCATCGCCTTCCCGGGGGCGAAGACGAACCTTTACGACCCCGGCATGCAATTGCCTTGCGTGGTGCGCAACCCTTATGCGAAGAAGCAGAACGTAGTGACCGACGCGATGGTCAACTGGGCCGATATCACGCCGACCGTTCTGGATTTCGCCGGGGTGAAGCCGAAGGTGAAGTTTCACGGCCGTTCCTTTTTGGGCGTGCTGGAAAGCGAAAAGACCGAGGGCTGGGACGAAGTGTATGCCTCGCATACGTTTCATGAGATCACCATGTACTATCCGATGAAGGTTGTCCGCACGCGAAAGTACAAACTGATTTGGAACATCGCCCACGGGCTGGATTACCCGTTCGCATCCGACCTGTACGCGTCGGCGACGTGGCAGGACATCATCAAGAGCGACGCCACGCATTATGCAAAGCGGCGGGTGGAAGATTACATCCACCGGGCGAAGTTTGAACTGTACGACCTGGAAGCAGACCCGCATGAGGTTAAGAACCTGGCTGACGACGAGGAGCACGCCGACGTGCTCGCGGAACTGAAAGGCAAGCTGAAAGCGTTTCAGCAGCGGACGAAAGACCCTTGGATTGTGAAATGGAAGTATGAGTAATGGATAGCAACGCAGCACTCTCACCGACCATTGTGAAATTCGCCGAGCGATGCCCGGCCGAGGACCGCCGCGGCGTGCTGGCGTACTGCTGTTACCTGACGCTGAAGGACCGGCAGTTGCGCAGCGCGGAAGTCGATTTCGTCCGCGCCTTGGCCGATGCCCTGGGAGCCGACCCGGAATTGCCCGCGCACCTGACCGGCAAAGCTCGGCGGGGAAGTTTGCGCGTGAAGATGCCAGCGTCCGAGGCCGCCCGCAGTTTGCTGTTCCAAGTTGCCATCGAGGGTGCGTCGATCGATGGCCAGCTTGACGACCGCGAGGACAACGCGATCCGAACGCTGGCCGGGCAATTGGGAATCGCCAGCGAAACCGTTGATGCGCAACTGGCACATCTGACGCTGGTGGAACCTGCGGCCGCTTTGCAGGAAACTTCGCCATCAGAATCCGAGCAGCCGCAAGGTTTCTTCGCCGGGTTGGTCAAATGGTTCACGGACAATTTGGTCATCGACGATTACGAGGCCAAGCTTTACGAACCGGGTGCGTTGGCCGGCGCGCGGAAGTTCGGCGAAGTGGAATTTACGCGCAGGAAAAGTGGGCGGGTGGAATTCGAAGTCGAACTCAAGCACCTGTCGACTCCATTGCCGGAAGTGCTGACCGTGCATATCGCTGGCCGGCAAGTGTGTGAGGTGCGACCAACCGCTGCCCGATTTGAACAGCGATTCGATTTTGACGAAGCCAACAACCCGCTGCCAGAAATTGTTGAAGGGACCGAAGTGCAACTTCACAACGCCGGCGAAGTGATGTTCCGCGGCGAGTTTCAGTTGGATTAACGAGTAGGACGGGTTTGTAACCCGTCCAACGGAGGCGAAGTGCAACGACGGGTTACAAACCCGTCTTACGGGCGATGTTCTCCGGCGGAAGCTCATCGGCATATTCGTCAATGTCAAGCAGTTGATTCGCGCGCACATTAGTGAACGTTTGCCGTTTGCCGCTGGGCCAATCAATGGTCAACTCGTCAACGCGCTGGGCTGCGGCCAATCCGAAGTGGGCGACGCGAGAGTATTGTGAGCCAAACCCGTCGCCCGCGGTGACGACGCGCATCTGTTTCTGCTCGCCGGTTGTCGTGCGGATGATCGCACCGATGCCGTCGCGATTACTTTCGCGCCCGCGCAGACGAACGCGCAGCCACTTCCCCGCGGCCCCGTCGTTCACAAAGTAATTCGCCGGGCGGTTGTAGTTGCTGACGATCAGGTCAACGTCGCCGTCGCTGTCGAAATCGCTGGCGGCAAGTCCGCGCCCATCGCCCAGGCTGTCGGCCCCGAGGGCGGTTGCCGCCTCGACAAAGTTCCCATCGCCAAGATTGACCAGGAGCCGGTTTCGCTCATGCCCGTTCCAGGAATAATCGCGGATGAACTCGTTGCTGAACAGGTAGCCGCTTTCGTAGGGGCGATCCGGCGCGACCGCGCCGGCGTTGAACTCCCGTCACAAATCGTGCGGGTTCTCGCCGGTGATCCAACCGTTCGATGCGTAAATATCCAGGTCGCCGTCGTTGTCTAAATCGAAAAATCCACTGCTCCAATACCAGCCAGCGGGGCGGGTGTGGGTTTGCTCGGCGACGTCGATGAAGGTTCCATCGGGTTGCTGCTGCAGGAGCGAATTCCCCGCCAACGCATGGTTGCCGATTTCCAGCCAGTCGTCGCCCAGGCGGTCACGAAGATCGTTGAACAGCGGGTTGGTCGTCAGGAACCGGCCTTCGCGAAAAAACTTCATCACCACCCGCCGGGCGGTGATCGGCTGCACGAACCAGCGCTGATTCGACCGGATCGCGGCCACGTAAAGATCAAGCCGGCCGTCGTTGTCGTAATCGCCCCAACTCGCGCTCATGCTGCCGCCGATCGCCAGCGTACCGGTTTCCTGGGCGACATCACGAAAGGCGCCATCACCTTGGTTCTGCAGCAACACGTTGCGGCCAAAATCGTTGGCGACGTAAATATCCTGATCGCCGTCGGCATCGTAGTCAGCAACCGCCAGCGATAGGGTCAGCCCCACGTCGCCCGCGCCGGCTTCCTCGGTCACGTCAGTAAACTGAAAGCCGCCATCATTGCGGTACAGAATATTCGGCTGACCGTTGCGGGTGTACAGGAACGAATCGGGAATGTCTTCGCGGGCGTCGAGCGGGCGGCCGAGGTAAAGATCCAGGTCGCCGTCGTTGTCGTAATCAAGGAATGCGTAGCAAGCGACGATGTCGTCGTTCATCAAACCGGTTTGCTCAGTGACGTCGGTGAACGTTCCATCCCCTTCGTTGCGGAAGACATAGTTGCGGCCGTAGAAGGCGAACGCCAACAGGTCCTGGTCGCCATCGTTGTCGATGTCGGCAAAGCCCGCGGTGTTGACGTGCCACAGTTCGCCCAGCCCGCTGGCTTGCGTGGCGTCCTCGAACGTGCCGTCGCCCTGGTTGCGCATCAGTGCAGACGTTTGCCCACTGCAGAAGAAGACATCGTCATGCCCGTCGCCGTCGTAGTCGGCGGTCGAGCAACTGGCGTAGGCGAATCGCATCATTTGGAAGCGCAGTTCGCCGGGGTGCTGGCAATCGTGCCTGTCGCATGTTTCGCCCGGCTCGAAACGTAGATCTGGCAACACGGTAAAGTCGGCACCCGAGGTGCTCGCCCGGTCGGTGAACGCGCTGAATGTACGGCGAGTGGTTCGCCCCTGGATCAACTCCGCGGCCGTCACCCGCCAGTGATCGTCCTCGGCCTTGGTAAATCGGCAGCGGATCAGGCCGGCGTCGGTCGAGATGTCGCCGGTCACTTCAAACCGCAACTGAACGACCGCTTCGCGAGGGCTGACGACTTCATCCATCAGGTGAATCTTAAACGCGGCTTGCTTTACGGTCGGTCGCTGGCTCCGCCAAGATTGCATCGCAGCAGCGAAGTCTTGCTCCTTGCCGCTCGGCTGCCAACGAACGAGTTGAAAGTCGTGGTCGTGGTCGACTTTGGTTTCTTCCCAGGCGAACCGGCAAGGAAGTGAAAACTGCCGCATCGCCGCATCGTCACCAGCCAGAAAGGCTTCGGTGAAGGCGTAGCAGTCGTCCATGATTTCAAAGCCGACCTGCTTGAACTGTTCGGCGGAGTGCTCCACCCGCATCATGTGCGACCAATGGCCCAACGCGGCGAGCAGCAGAAGTACCAAAGCGGCTCCCGCGATGGTGTGAACGCCTGCTACAACTCGGCCGAATCGGTTGCGAGAGCAATCAAACGTGGGCCCAGCGAATAGCCCGAATAGGAGTACGATGGTCGTCGTGTAAACGAACGCCACCACAATCCACGTGATGAAGTTGATGTAGTTCCACGACGGGTCGGCCGACGCGAAGTAAATCCCTTGTTCATGTGCGCGGGTCTGCATGAACATAGCCGCGAAACAGGTTTCGGCGATGAGACTGATGCAGAGGATCGACGACAACGCGAGCGCCAATCGATTCGTCCCAGGCTCGGTACGACGGTCTTCCAAGGCCGTCGATCCGCTGGCGTCTTTTTTCGACGGCCTAGGAAGACCGTCGTACCCGGCAGTGCGCAGCCAAACAATCAGCCCCAGGCAGAACAGGTCATGCGATATTCCGTACCACGGGTTCCAATGTACTACGAGGTATAGCATCAGCAGTTCGACCACGCCACGGACTACCATGGCGATCCAGAACCAGCGGTAGATGCGGCGGATCGAACGGTCGATGCGCTGGTCGCACATTAGAATTGGCGGCAGGATGAACCAGGCCCCAATGGCGTAGGCCAACCACAACGACTTGGCCACCGAAATGCCGCCGCCGATCTGGGCGCCGGAGTTCTGCCGGTGATAGAACACCACCGCGGCCGCTGCCAACAGTGAAAGCGAGGCAATCAGAATCAGCCTTAGCTTACTTTTGTTCATGAACGAACTTCATGTGAGTGTGTGAGATCGGTCAGAGCAACACTGTGGCGACGCGGCAGGACATACAACTCCACCAACGACCACAGCAGCGAGCGGCAATTCAACTCGGGCGAAATGTTCTGGACGATTGAGTCGTGATAGTCGGGCAGCTTGCTCCAATGCAAACCGGGCCGCTGATGATGGGCGGTGTGGAAGCCGTTGTTCAAGAACCACCAGTTCGCGAAGCGGCCGACGAAATTTCGCGAGTGGTTGAATCGCGAACCCGCGATGCAACCGACGTGCTGCACGTGGTTGATCGCCAAAATCGCCCACTGCCCGAAAAGGAACGGTAACCCGAGATACAACAATGTCGCTTGCGGCTTGGCCACCAACAGAACGATGAGCAGCGGATACAAAGTCAGCCGTTCCAACATCAATTGCCGGTACAATCGCGGCGAGTCTTGCTTCCATTGGCGCATGACGGCCCGCTTCTCCCCAGCGAAGTGAGCGACGGCGATGAAAGGAAACAACAGTAGGTTGAGCCACCGCCAACGGAAGCCGACAATCGACGCCCGCACGTGATCATGCTGGTCGTTGTTGTGCTGGTGGTGATTGTGATTATGCATCGCCACCACGACCGTACCCGGCACGCCGGCGGCCAGCGAAACCAGCACACCAAAGCATGAGTTCATCCACCCGGGAACAAACGTTCGGGGGTGTTGATGGTTGTGATTAACGATGCAAGCAATGAACG
>CALBTA010000633.1 GCA_937967755.1 uncultured Planctomycetaceae bacterium
AGATCAACGTGCCGACCGCGTCGAACAGAACCGTCTGCTGGTTGCCGGTGCTCAACTCTCCAGCATTCCGCTGAACCGCACGATGTCCAGCCCGATGACGAACGCCATCAGGCAAAGCAGGAAGGCGAAGCCCAGCAGCGATAGGCGAATTTGCCACGCCTCGTTGACCGGGCGGCGGAAGATTCCTTCGTAGGCCAGGAACATCATATGCCCGCCATCCAGAACGGGGATCGGCAGGAAATTGACCACCGCGAGGTTGGCGGAAAGCATGGTCAGGAAGATCAGCAGGCGTGAGGTGCCAACAGAGGCTTCACTGCTGGCGGCGGCCGCGATTGTTCCTGGTCCGCCCAAGCCCGTGATAGGGATGTCGCCAGTTACCAGGCGCTTCAAAAACTTCACGACCAGGAACAAGCCTTCTTTGGTTTCGCGAACGCCCAATGAAAACGCCTCCCCCCAGGTTTTGGCTGTGTGCGTGTCTTCATCCATTTTCAACGAGATGCCTCGGGCTCCGAAAGCAAAGGCTTCGGAATCATAAGGAGCCAGGTCGGCCGTATGTTCTTGGCCTGCGCGGTCAACGGTCACACGCAACTTCGCCCCCGCGGGCATCCATTGCACGATGCCGATGCCGATCGATGGCCACTTCACCTTTTTTTCGGGGTCGATCAGGCTGATTTCCTTGTCGCTGAAACCAAGCTTCGTGAGCTTCTCTTGATCTTCCCGACTGTCGCTGGCGGGAAGCAGTTGCACGCGAACGATCTTGTCGCCCACTTTCAGGCTCTTACGGGCGTCGCCATCGGTGGCCAGGGCGCTAATCGTGCTATCGACGTCGAAAGTTAGACCCAGGGCATCGACCAGCATCGGCTCCTCTCCGCCCATCCTTCCGCTTTGGTAAGTCGTCACGGGGCGCGGCGTGAGGGTGATGTCAAGGGGCGAGCGCTTGCCATCGTCGCCTTCCCGCATCATCGTCAGCGTCACTTCTTGCCCTGCCAGGCGGCGAATGATATCGGGCGCGACCATCGGGTCGCCGAGCGACTTGCCGTCGATTGACTTCAGCACATCGCCGACTTGAACACCTGCCTGTTCGGCAATCGAATCTTTCTGAATGGCCGTGACGGGCCCCATCGTCAAAATGATGCCCAGCCGCTGCAGGGGCCGCCGCTTGAGCGTGGCGGAGTGCTGTGTGACTTCCGTCTTGTCGTCATCAAGCTGCTTGATACGGTCGACATGCAGCGTAATCTCGCTGTCGACGTGTTGCGCGAGGAACGTGTTCATGTCCCAGTAGTTGGCGAAATCGGTAGTCTCGCCATCGACCGTACCGGCCGTCACGATGTCTCCGCCTTCCAGTTCGCTGCCGAACGCCGGGAAGCCCTCGAGCAACGGCTTGTCGCCCAAGACGTTCGTCGCAGGCGGAATCACTCCAACGTACGGCATCTTGCCGAGCAACGAACCTGCGTCACGCATGTCAGGCGTCAACGTGTAAACGGTCACTTCGCCAGTGGCAGGATTCGATTCGGTCGAACGGGCCGAGCCTTCGCGCACGTGCAGGCGAACGTCGCCCTGCTTGCCATCGAGTATGATCTCTTGATGGAAGTCTTTGGTAAAACGGAAGTGCTCGCGCGGGTCGCCGTCGCCTACTTGCAAGATGCGGTTGCCAACCGGAAGATTCGCCCGCCAGGCAGGGCCGCCGGGTGTGACGCCGCCGATTACGCTGGGCGTGTACGGAACGCCTAAGTCATACGCGATCGTCGCGAACACCACCGCGAAGATGACATTCATGATCACGCCGGCCGAGATGATCAGCATCCTTTGCGGCACATTCTTGGCCGTATAGCTGCGCGGGTCGAGTTCGTAATCGACGTTCTCAGCCAACGGCTGCGGTTCCAGATCGACATCGGTAATCGACTCGTGATGATCGCTTTGTTCCGCGGATTCACGAGCCGCGACGTCCCCGTCGCCGGCATCTTCCGTGTCCGCATCATCCCTTTTAACGCGCGTCTTTTTCGCTTCCTTCTCCGCGTTGGCCGGGTTGTCGTCCTGGCCGAGCATCTTCACGTACCCGCCCAGCGGAATGATGCCCAGGCCGTATTCGGTTTCGCCCCATTGGAAGCTGAAGAACTTGCTGGGGATTTGGAACGGGCCGATCTTGGGCATCGGCACATCGAAGCCGACGTAAAATTTCTCAGCCTTTACGCCGCAGGCCTTGGCGGCCAGGAAGTGGCCCAGTTCATGGACGAAGATGACAATGCCCAAGCCAATCGCCATCTGGACGATGTGGCCCCAGCCCCACAAGTTCGACCACGACGGGTCGGCGGCAATCAGGAACAAATCCACTGCGTTATCTCCTTCCGTGCCCAAGCGTCGAGTTGCAACAACTCTTCCAGCGTGGGCTGCGATTGAAATTCGTGAGCATCAAGCACCGCGCGGCAAGCCGGCACGATGTCTGTATAGGATAGCCGACCATCCAGGAATTGGGCCACCGCAGCTTCGTTGGCCGCGTTCAGCACCGCCCCGGCCGTTCCGCCAGCGGCCGCCACTTCGTGACCGAGCGTCAGGGCCGGGAAACGCTGTTCGTCGGGCGGGAAGAATTCCAGTTGGTGCGGCTGCGTCAAATCGAGCTTGTCGGCCGGCGACGGCCGGCGCTCCGGGTAGGTCAAAGCGTACTGAATCGGCAGCTTCATGTCAGGCGGGCTCAATTGGGCGACCATTGAGCCGTCAACGAATTCGACCAGCGAATGGATGATCGATTGCGGGTGAATCACCACGTCGATCTGCTCGGGCGGAAGGTCGAACAGCCAACGGGCTTCGATGATTTCCAGGGCCTTGTTCATCATCGTGGCCGAATCGATGGTGATCTTCGGACCCATGTCCCACGTAGGGTGGGCCAACGCCTGCTCGCGTGTGACGCTCGCCAGTTCTTCTTGACTGTGATTTCGGAACGGCCCGCCGCTGGCGGTCAACACGATTCGGCGGACGTCTTCGCGGCGACCAGCGGCAAGTGCCTGAAAGATGGCGCTATGTTCGCTATCGATTGGCAGAATCGTCGCCCGGCTGTGCTGGCACAACTGGCGAACCAGCGGTCCGGCGACGACCATCGTTTCCTTGTTGGCCAGCGCCACGGTCTTGCCGGCTTCCAGCGCCGCCCACGTGCTGCGCAGCCCGGCGCTGCCGACGATGGCCGACACGACGACATCGACATCCTCGCGCGTGGCCATCTCAATCAGGGCGTCTTCCCCGGTGAGCAGTTGTGTTCCGCCGGGCAAATTGCCAGGCGAAATATCGTCGGCCGCGGCCGGATCGGAGAGGGCGATCACGTCGGGTCGCACCGATTGCGCCTGTTCCACCAGCAGTTGAGCGCTAGAATGTGCTGACAGCGCGGCGATGCGAAGCCGGCCGTCGCTGGCGGCGACCACTTCCAATGTGCTGCGCCCGATGCTGCCGGTCGAGCCAAGCACGGCAATGTTTTTGACCGACTTGCTCATTGCGGAAGAGGGCTGCAAATGCTCACGTAGGGTGTATCAAGCTCGCCGGAAGGGCTGGTGCGTCGGCGCACAGCGTGCAGAGGTAGGGCAACCGTCGCATTTTAGGAATGCCCCGCACGACCGGCAAGCCGAAACGGCAATTCGCAGAGGAATTCGCACCTGGCGGTGGGATTTATCCAGCCCTGAATATAATGAGATTCGCGTGCCACTCTTGTTGGCTCGTGTTACGATAACTCGCTCTCCCCCAACGAACGTTCTCCTCCCCAAGGATCTTCCCTATGGCTCGACGCGACGCCCCAGGTGGCCGCGATTCCGACTCTTCCGGCGGCAGCAATCTGTTTTGGTACCTGGCGATCATCGGTGCCGTGGTGCTGTTCTTCGCTGTTTACATGTACCAGCAGAACGGCGAGAAGATTGAACTTTCGAAACTGAAAGAGCTGATCGCCAACGGTGAGATCGAGATCAAGAAGGAAGATAAGGAAATCACCTATTCCAACCTGCGCGACGTAAAGGTTGGGCCGGAGCGCGTGACCGGTACGGTCGACCGCCAGGACAGCAAAGAAGGCGAAGTGCAGGAGCGCACGTTCCGCACGCTGATTGCCGACAACGAAAAGGCGTTCGCCGACATCACCACGACGCTTGACACGCACAACGTCGAATGGGACACGCTGCCAACCAACATGTGGGAAAAGTTCGCTCCCATGTTGCTGATCACCGCCTGCCTGATTTTGGTCTTCATCTTCATGATCCGCCGCATGACCGGCACGGGCGGGGCGATGGCCTTTGGGCGAAGCCGCGGGAAGTTGTACGCTCAGGAAGATCTCGGCGTGACGTTCGAAGATGTCGCCGGCATTGAAGAAGCGGTCGACGAAGTGCGCGAAGTGGTTGATTTTTTGAAGTCGCCGGAGAAGTACCAAACACTCGGCGGGCGGATTCCCAAAGGGGTGTTGCTCGTCGGCCCTCCCGGAACGGGCAAGACGCTGGTGGCCAAGGCCATCGCTGGCGAGGCCGGTGTGCCGTTCTTCAGCCTCAGCGGAAGCGACTTCGTCGAAATGTTTGTCGGTGTCGGCGCCGCCCGCGTGCGCGACATGTTCCAGCAAGCCGAAGCGAAAGCTCCTTGCATCATCTTCATCGACGAACTCGACGCCCTGGGCAAGACGCGCGGCAACAGCGTGGTGGGCGGGCATGATGAGCGTGAGCAAACCTTGAACGCCCTGCTGGTCGAGATGGACGGGTTCGAATCAAACAGCGGCATCATTGTCATCGCGGCGACCAACCGTCCCGAAACTCTCGACCCGGCGCTGTTGCGGCCCGGGCGGTTCGACCGCCACGTGTTGGTCGATCGGCCTGATATCCGGGGCCGCGAGGCGATTCTGAAAGTTCACGTCAAGAACGTGAAGCTTGACCCGAGCGTCGATTTGAAACGGATCGCGTCGATCACCTCCGGCTTTGTCGGGGCCGACTTGTCGAACCTGGTCAACGAAGCGGCGTTACTTTCCGCCCGCGAAGGCAAAAGTGCAGTAAGTATGAAGGAGTTCAACGAAGCGGTCGAACGGGTGACCGCCGGCTTGGAGAAGCGCGACCGGGTGATTCACGACGAAGAGAAACAACGCGTCGCCTATCACGAAAGCGGCCACGCCCTGGTCGCGTTCAGCTTGCCCAACACCGACCCGGTTCACAAAGTTTCGATCATCCCGCGCGGCATCGCGGCCTTGGGTTACACCATGCAGCGGCCCGAAGGCGACCGTTACCTGCTCACGCAAGGCGAACTGGAAAGCCGCATTCAGGTGTTGCTGGGCGGCACGATTGCCGAGGAGATCATTTACAACGAAGTTTCGACCGGTGCCCAGAACGACTTGGAGCGTTGCACCGAAATCGCCCGCAGCATGGTGATGGAATACGGCATGAGCAACCTCGGCCGGGTGAATTACCGCGAAAGCGGCCGCAGTGTGTTCCTGGCCGGCGGCGGATCGGACGAGGTCGTTCGCCATCACAGCGAGCAAACCGCCCGCGAGATCGACCAAGAGATTCGCCGGATCATCAACGAGGCGATTGAAAAGGTGCGCCACATTCTGGATCACCGCCGCCCCGCGCTGGAAGCGCTCACGAAAAAGCTAATCGAAGTCGAATCCATCGACGCCGAAGAGCTGCGCCAAATCATCGAAGCCACCTCCCCCGGCCCCAGCATCGTCCCCGGCACCGGCGATGTCCCTGCACGGCCTACGGCAGAAGTCGAACCAGCCCGCGCACCCGAGGCTGGCAAAACCGACGCCACAGGTTAGCGGTTCAACTCGAACGGTAACGCTTCGCCAACCTATTGGCCCGCTGAGCGATCATCTGCCGCAATGCTTTGGGTTGCAGCACTTCCGCCTGATCGCCGTAGCCAAGCAACCACCACGAGATTTCCCACAGCCCCGAGACGGTCGCTTCGAATCGCAGCGAACCATCTTCCAGGCGGCTCAGTTTTTGTGTCTTGTGCCAAACCACCTCGGCCACATTGTCGGCCACCAGCGGGTCGAATCGGATCACCACCCGCTTGTCGGGGCCCCGTTCGGGAATCATATGCCAGGCGTTGCGAAGGTAACGCTGGATGCTGAAATTCTTGGGCCTTGTAAATGAATCTTCCAATGGCTCCAGCGAAACGATGCGCCCCAAATTGAAGGTCCGCCGGGCACGGTGAAGCGACGAGCGCCCGATGACGTACCAACTGCGCCGGCTGAACAGCAACTCGTAAGGGCTGAGCTTGGTAGAGAAACTCTTCTCACCAGCGGGCGGTTGATACTCCATGCGAACGCAGCGCCGGCTGGCGATGGCGTCAATTAGTTGGTCGTAGTGATCGCGGCCGCCGGAGAGCGGATTGCTGGGCTCCAACCGAATGTGCACTGCGCTGGCAACCCGGCTCAGCTCATCGCGGAGATGAGCGGGTAAAGCGTTCTCCAACTTCACCGCTGCCGAGCGGGCCGCTTCATAGAAGGGCATCTGCTCACGCGTGCCCATCTCATGACAAAGGACGATCAGGGCGAGCGCTTCTTTCGGGGAAAAGTTAGTTGGCGGCAGGAAATGCTGCGCCGGAAGAATGTACCCTTGCAGG
>CALBTA010000634.1 GCA_937967755.1 uncultured Planctomycetaceae bacterium
GAATATAGCACGCTTGAGAGTCAGCAAGAAAAGATCGATGGCTTGAGATGTTCAACGAAAACAAGCCAGCCTGAATGGGCTGGCTTGTAGGTGAATTCGGGGACGGGTTGCAAACCCGTCCTACTCTTGCGAAAGCCTTTACGGCGTCGCTCCGCTGGCGGCGGGCAGTACCGGGGCAGGGCGGCCGCTTTGGGCGTTGCGGTAGGTGCTGTCGACGTATTCGCCGGGCGTGCCGCGGAGCTCGTGGCCCGTCTCGACAACCGCCGGCATCGCGCCGCTGGGGATCGCCCGGGCGACCATTTGCTGCACCGAATCGACGCGGATCGAGGTCACGTCTTCGTTGTTGCCACGGAGCACGTAAACGGTGCGGTGCTGGGGCGGCGATTGCGTGACGATCGTGTGGACCTTCAGTTCACCGGCCCGGGTCAGCTCTTGGGTTTCGGGGTGGAAATAGTGGGCACCCAAGGTGTTCTGCAACTGCCAACCGTTTTGCACCATGATGCGGAACGGCTCGCGGGCCGCGTCGCGATCAGCGTAGATGAAAGGTTCGGGATAGTGGTTCATCCGCTTGAAGCTGACACCCGAGTGGTGCCAGAACGAATCCCAACCCGAAGGCCGCTGGGCTTGAACTTGACTGACCGCCGCGAGCGCCGTGAAAGCGACCAAAGTGAGCATAAGCAAACGCATGTTTCCGTCTCCAATCCTTGCCGGGAAATGTTCGGTGTCGTCGCACGCCCCGGGAGCAGGGCGGTCGGTCGGTGACACGCTGGTTGAAGCTGAACCGCAAGGCGCTAGCCGCGGGTGATTCACCACGTACCGGCGGTCAGTGCCTTGCCGCTCTATTTCAGTCCAATCTTACCGGCGGCTAGCGCCTTGCCGCTCAATTGAGGTTCGATCGGCCTTAGGTTTCATCGGCGCGCGGCGGCCCCTGGCTATGGCCTGAATGCGGGTGGTCAGCATTGAAAGCAATGCCGCAACCAGCAGCACAGAACAGTTACAACGGGCCGGCCCGCACGACCGCTATCACCGGCGGGTCGGTTGTAGCGCTTGTGCGCACCGGGTGGATGATGGCTATGATGCCGGTGATGCGACGCCATTCGTAGAACGCAGTTCCACTGTGTTTTTGACGGGTTACAAACCCACCTACTTTATCCGCCGCCGTTCATAGCGGGGAACATTTCGTTGATCATGGTGATGGCGGCGGGGCCGACCAGCACGACGAAAATGCCGGGGAAGATGAACAGCACCAGCGGGAAGATCAGCTTCACCGCGGTCTTGGCCGCTTTCTCTTCGGCGATTTGCTTCCGGCGGGTCCGCATCGATTCACTTTGTACGCGCAACGCCTGTGCGACACTGCTGCCGAACTTGTCGGCTTGAATCAGGATCGACGCCAGCGCTCGCAGATCGTCAACACCCGTGCGCTGTCCCAGTTCGTGAAGCACATCGGCCCGGCGGCGGCCCATCTGCAGTTGCAGGTTGCACAGACCGAATTCGTCAGCGATGACCGGGTACGACTTCCGTAGTTCTTCCGCGACGCGTCGCATCGCCTGATCCAAACCGAGTCCGGCTTCGACACAAACAACCATCAGGTCGAGCGAGTCGGGCAGGCCGAAGAAGATCTGATCTTTGCGGCGCTTGCCGAGATACCACAGGATGACATCGGGGAAGTAGAAGAACCCGCCGGCGAAGATCGCCGCGCGGAACAACCCGTTGATGCTGAAGCCGGTCAGGAACAGCAGCGAACCACCCCCCATGAACAAGCCGATCATCAGGCCGATGAACTTCATGCCGAGGTAAATCGTGGGAGCGTTTTCATCACGGAAGCCGGCGTAGGAGAGCCGTTGCTTGAGGATGTTGGCGTCTTTCTCGTTCTTCGGCTGCAGCGGTTTGGCCAAGGCAGGCGAGGCTTTTTCCAGAACGCCTTTCATCGAATCGCGCTTGCCGGAACCTTCGGCGTCGCGGCGTTGCGAAGGGTCGCGCAGCTCGTCCAGGCGGCGTTCGGCGGCGGCCTTGCCGCGCGTCACGAAATCGAGCACCCACCACGCAGCGGCGGCGATAGCTCCGAAGATGGCGAGCGGCGTTATGATTGAGAAATCCATGATGGTTTTCGGTGTTCGGTTTTCAGTTTTCGGTTCGTAGCGGTGGCTTCTAGCCGCCGCGAGTCGCGAGTTGTTTCTTTCGGTGGCTGGAAGCCCCCGTTACGTTTTTGTCGGTGGCTGGAAGCCCCCGCTACTATACGCGGATCGTAATAATCTTCTTAATGACGATGGCCCCAATCGCTTGCAACACTAACGCGGCGGCCAGCATTTGTTTGCCCATCGGGTCTTCGAACAGCATCATCACGTAGCCCGGGTTCAACCGGTACATGGTGATGAACAGCACGGGCGGCAAGGCCAACAGCACGATGCCCGACAGGCGGCCTTCGCCGGTGAGCGCTTGGACTTGCCCCCAAATTTTGAATCGTTCGCGAATCAAGTGGCCGATCTTGTCGAGAATTTCGGCCAGATCACCACCCGATTGTCGCTGAATAACCACGGCGGTCGCGAAGAACCGCAAGTCGAGGTTCGGCACCCGCTCGGCCATGCCCTCGAGAGCTTCTTCCAGCGGAATGCCCAGGTTTTGTTCTTCGTAGACCCGCGTGAATTCCTCACCGGCGGGCTCCGACATCTCTTCCCCCACCAGGTGAAACCCTGCCGCCAGGCTGTGGCCCGAACGCAACGCGCGGGCGATCAGGTCGAGTGCGTCGGGCAGTTGCGCACCGAATTTCCGCAAGCGTTTACGGCGTTTCCACCAGGCGTAACCCAACGGCGTAACCGCCAGGCCCACGGCGAGGAACGGCGCGGCCAGCATCGGGATTTGCGGAATCACCACGGCCGAGACCACACCCAAGCCGGCCAGGCCGCCGCAAATCAACAGGAACTTGGCGGGCGGAAGTTCGACCGCCCCTTGTTCCAAATACAACCTCAGGTTGAGGAACCGAGAGACGAACGCTTCGACGGCACCCTGCCG
>CALBTA010000635.1 GCA_937967755.1 uncultured Planctomycetaceae bacterium
ATTCCAAAGTCGGGGAAACTGATCCACTCCCGCCAGCCGATCATCGGCAGGGGAAGTTTGGTTTTGGTGGTCTTGGGTTTTTGGGCCGTCGGCGTGTGGTCGGAGAGACGCGGCCCACATAGAGAAAGGATTCACCAGCACCCCCGATTTTCCCAGGGTTTGGTGAATTCGGCATTCGCGAGCGTGAAGGGGCGTTGCGGTAAGTGATTGTCAGTACAGTAGTTACAGCAAGGGAGCGATTGGGCAGCAGGGAAAAGAATTCACCACCGGCACCGCTGTTTGGGTTGGGGTGGTGATCGCTGGGGAACATGGCAAACGCAACGGCGGCAATGGTTTAGGGCAATTCGTGGTACAGCAGTGGTGAATTGGGTGGTGATTCCATGGCAAAGAAGAAACCAGCAGCACGGCAAACGGAATCGGAAAACGTCTCCTTCGAGCAATCGCTGGCCGAGTTGGAAACGATTGTCAGCCAACTCGAAGATGGCGAGTTGACGATGGACGAGGCACTGGCTTCCTACGAGCGCGGGATCGGCCGGTTGAAACGATGTTACCAATTACTCGACGCGGCCGAACAGAAAATCGAACTGCTTGTCGGCACGGACGACGACGGAAATGCGCGGACGAAACCGTTTTCCGACGCGGCGCAGTCGTAGACGGTTTCGGCGCGGCGACTTAAGATGGAATTATGACGTCCATCGCTTCCCCGACTGCACTGCCCTTTGCCGCCGAGTTGAGCGCCCAGATCAATGCCGCGCTGGGGCAATGCGTTGATTTCGGCAACGATTGCCCCGCCGTGTTGGCCGAAGCGATTCGTTACAGCCTGCTCGCCCCCGGCAAGCGGTTGCGGCCGATGTTGGTGTTACTTGCGGCCGAGGCTTGCGGTTCAAAAACAGACGAAGCGATGCCGGCGGCCTGTGCGGTCGAAATGGTTCACGCCTATTCGCTGGTTCACGACGACCTGCCGGCAATGGACGACGACGACCTGCGCCGCGGCCGCCCGACGTGCCACATTCAATTCGACGAAGCAACCGCCATCCTGGCTGGCGACGCATTGTTGACGAAGGCGTTTGAAGTGTTGGCGGCGGCTCCGTGGGATGGCGAAACGCGTGTGCAATGTATCGCGTTGTTGTCGAAAGCAGCCGGCGTCGCCGGGATGGTGGGCGGCCAAGCCGACGACCTGGCTGCCGAACAACTTGCCGAGCGCGAAATACAACAACTGGAATCGATCCACCGCCGAAAAACAGGGGCGATGATCACCGTAAGTTTGCAACTGGGTGCGGCCGTGGCGGGTGCTAGCAGTCAGCAGCGCGAAGCGCTAACCGAATACGGACAAAAATTGGGCCTGGCGTTTCAGATTGTCGACGACCTGTTGGACCACAACGGAGACGAACATCGCTTGGGCAAACGAACACAAAAGGACGCCGACCGTGGTAAACTAACATTCCCCGGACTGTTGGGAGCGGAGGAAGCGGCGCAGCGGGCGCGGCAACTGATTGACAGGGCGTGCGCAGCGATATCGCTGTTTGATGCCCGCGGGCAGAAGTTACAATCGTTGGCTCGTTACGTGATTGAGAGAAATAATTAGCAAGAGGTAGGACGGATCGACGATCCGTCCTACCTCTCGCGACTGACAAACTACGAATAGACTATGCACAAGATCCTCGCCAACCTCGAATCGGCTCGCGACTTGCACCAGCTTTCGCATGCCGAAATGGAACAACTGGCGGCGGAGATCCGCGATGTGCTTTGCAACCTCGTCACAATCCGCACGGCACATTTCGCATCGAACCTGGGCGTGGTCGAACTTTGCATCGCACTGCATTCGGTGTTCGATTTTCAAAAAGACCGGTTGATCTGGGACACCGGCCACCAAATTTACCCGCACAAATTGGTCACCGGGCGATACCACGAATTCAGCTCGATCCGCACCAAGGGCGGGCTGATGGGTTACCCCAACCCGGCCGAAAGCCCGTACGATTTGTTCATGACGGGCCACGCGGGAGCTAGCGTTTCGACGGCGCTGGGCCTGCGCTCGGGCGATGATTTGCTGGGCCAGGGCGACCGCCATAGCGTGGCCGTGATCGGCGATGGGGCGTTTCCCTCCGGCGTGGTTTACGAAGCGATGAATAACGCCGGCGGGTTGAACAAGAAACTGCTGGTCATTTTGAACGACAACAAGATGTCGATCTGCCCGCGTGTCGGCGGCGTCGCTTCGTATTTGGACCGATTGCGAACCGGGCCGTTCTATGCCGGGCTGAAGACGGAAGTTCTCAAGACCCTGAACAAGGTGCCGCTGCTGGGCGACCCGGTCGAACGGTTCCTGGCCCAGTTGAAGGAGGGTATTAAGGCGGGGCTGCACGGCGGAATGCTGTTTGAGGAACTGGGCTTCCGCTACATCGGGCCGATTGATGGGCACGACATCAGCTTGCTGCGGAAGTACCTGAAGATGGTCGCAACGCAAGATGAACCGGTGCTGCTGCACGTCGTGACTGAGAAGGGTCATGGCTTCAAACCGGCCGAAGCCGATCCGGTTTTCTTCCACACGCCGCCCGCGTTTGAAAACCGCAACGGCGAAGCCGTTCCCAAACCTTCGGCGGGTAAGAAGGCGTACACGCACTACGCCAGCGAAGCGATCGCCGCGCAGATGAAAGCCAACGAGCGCGTCACGGTCATGACCGCCGCCATGTGCCAAGGGAACAAACTGGAATCGGTGCGGGACGAATTCCCCGATCGCTTCTTCGACACGGGCATTTGCGAAGGGCATACCGTGGCGTTCGCGGACGGTCAGGCGCAGACCGGGATGCGGCCGATCGTGGATATCTACAGCACCTTCCTGCAACGCAGTTTCGATCATATTTTCCAGGAAGTTGCCTTGCAGAATTTGCCGGTTGTGTTCACGCTGGATCGGGCCGGCCTGACCGCACCCGATGGGCCGACGCACCACGGCATGTACGATCTGGGTTACATGCGATTGTTCCCCAACATGATTGTGATGGCCCCCGGCGATGCGATGGATGTGGCCCCGATGTTGGAGTTCGCCCTGCAGCAAGATTCGCCCACGTCGATGCGTTACCCAAAAACCACGGCCGATGTGATCGACCGCGACCACGTGCCGGTCGAGTTGGGCAAGGCCGAGGTGATTCAGTGGGGCACCGATGGCACGATCTTCTGCTGCGGCACGCTGTTGGCGAATTGCATCGGGGCGGCGCAGTTACTGAAAGAACAGTGCGGCTTGGATGTCAGCGTGGTCAACGCCCGGTTTGTGAAGCCGCTGGATGCC
>CALBTA010000636.1 GCA_937967755.1 uncultured Planctomycetaceae bacterium
AGGCCAATAGCGGTTGGGGCGCAGATGATCGTGAAAATTGAAATCCCGCCTGCGATCAGAGAAGTGATACCCCGGCTTCGGCAGCGCAGCTTGCGGCTGCTGATGGCCGCAGTGAGGCGAAGGCACGCGGTGATGAACACCGCCAGTCCGTACCCGGCGACGACCCACCCGAGGAGGCGGAACGTCGCGAAACTTGGGTCTGGAGTGCTCGGTTCAAACCCGCCTTCAAAGTTCTCGACGAACTGGAACAATTGCCAAAACGAAGGCCCGTAAAGCACTGCGAGGATCACGACCACAGCCACTAGCAATTCAAACAATCCCTGAAAACCATTAATCAGCGCCAGTGTCTTCACTCGCCGGGCTGCCGATGTAAGTCGACCGCAGGCACTCAAAACAACTCTCCTTGCCGATTCGAACTCGCCAACCGCTCCCGCGCCATTTCACAATACTTCTCCACACAATCAATGCCAATCCACTTCCTTTCTAACCGCTGAGCGACCAGCAGCGTCGTTCCACTGCCGCAGAAGGGGTCGAGAACGACGCCGTCTTCAGGGCAGCCGGCTTCAATGCAGGTTTCGACTAACTTTTCGGGGAAGACGGCGAAGTGGGCGTCGCGGAATTTGCCGAGGGGAATTGACCAGACGGTGCGTTTGTTGCGGCCTTTGGGGTGGAACGCCTGATCCCAACGCCCGTCGTGCAGGTTGTTGTCGCCGGCGTTCTTGCCTTCCTCCGGCGTGCCGCCGCGCTTGCCGAAGTGGTTTCGCCCGCCGCGCATCTTGCTATTTTCGCTGAAGGTCACATGCGGTTCGCGGATGGCATCGGCGTTGTAGTAGTAATCCTTGCTCTTGGTGAAGAAGAAAACGTATTCGTGATCGACCGTGGGGCGGTTCTTGACGCTCGACGGCATCGCGTTGGGCTTATGCCAGATGATATCGCTTCGCAACGTCCAACCATCATCGATCATCGCCAGGGCCACCCGCCAAGGCATCCCGAGCTGCCCGCCGCGCTCGTACTTATCGCCAATATTCAGCCATAACGTGCCATCATCAGCAAGCACTCGGCGGCACCCGTCCATGATCTCGACCAATCGTTCAACATAAGCCGCCGGCGAAGCCTCTTGCCCGAGCTGCTGGTCGGAGTCTTCATAGTTCCGCTGCCGGTAGTAGGGCGGGCTAGTAATGATGCAATTTACGGAACCGGCCGGAAAAGATTGTAACACGTCGTGCGCATCGCCTTCGCAAATCTGATCGATTCGTTCCTTCAACATTTAGCCCGGTCCTTCAATTTCGCGTGGTGAATCGTCATAGTATAAGCATGCCCGCCAATCTAACCCAGCAGTACCATAAGGCCGAGGCGAAGTACCGCCAGGCGACCTCGCCGGAGGAAGAGCTTGCCGCGCTGCAGGAAATGCTGCGCGAAATGCCCAAGCACAAGGGCACTGACAAGCTGCAATCGGATCTGAAACAAAAGATCAGCAAGCTGAAGAAAGAAGCCGAGACTTCGAAAAAGTCAGGCGGCCGGGCGGGCTTCAAACTTGTGCGCCAGGGTGCCGGAACGGTCGTGCTATTGGGTGGGCCGAACGCCGGCAAGAGCCAACTGGTGTGCGCACTGACCAAGGCAAAGCCCGAGGTCGCGCCCTATCCGTTCACCACGCGCGAGCCGCATCCGGCGATGATGCCGTGGGAAGATGTGATGGTGCAGCTTGTCGACACGCCGCCGATCACGCCTGACTTTTTCGAACCTGCCATGCACGGGCTGATTCGCGGGGCCGATTTGGCGCTGCTGATGGTCGATTTGGGTGATGACGACGGGGTCGAACAATGCCAGGAACTGCTTGACCGGTTGAGCGAAACGAAGACGCGACTGGGTAAGGAAAGCTACCTCGACGAGGAAGATATCGGTTTGTCGTTCACCAAGACGTTCCTCGTGCCCAACAAGATCGACGCCGACGGAGCCACTGATCGGCTAGAACTGCTGCACGAGTTGCTGCCACTGGAGTTCGACGAATACGTCATCTCGGCCGAACAAGGCACGGGGCTGGAAGAGTTGCGGAAGACGATCTACGAGACCCTTGATGTCGTTCGCGTCTATACGAAGCTGCCGACCGCCAAGGAAGCCGACTTCGACAAACCGTTCACCGTACCGCGCGGCGGAACGCTGCACGACATCGCCGTGCAGGTTCACAAAGACTTCGCTGAAAATTTGAAATTCGCCCGCGTGTGGGGCGAAGCGGTGCACGACGGCACGCAGGTGAAGGGGGACTACGTGCTGCACGACAAGGATGTGGTGGAATTGCACGCCACGTAGCGGCAAGCTGCCAGCTTGCCAGCTAAAACGCATTGACTACACCTAAACCGAGTGCCTCACGACGAGCGACGCCAACTGGATATGACAAACAACGCGGTTCAGTTCACAAGCTGGCAGCTTGTGACTACGAGTTGCAAATGACGAACACTAAAATCGCTGACACCTTCGACCTGGTCGCCGACCTTTTGGAGTTCCAAGGGGCGAATGCCTTTCGTGTGCGGGCGTACCGGAATGCGGCGCGGACGATTCGTGATCTTTCGGATTCGATTGCATCGATCATCGCCGATGAAGACCGGAAGCTGACCGACATCGACGGCATCGGGAAAGACCTGGCTGAAAAATGCGAGACGCTGGTCGAAACGGGTGAGCTACCGATGCTTGCCGACTTGCAGAAAGAAGTTCCTGAAAGTGTGCTGGCGATTCTGCGCATCCCGGGGCTGGGGCCGAAAAAGGCGGCGGCGTTGTACGATCAGCTTGGGATCAAGACGCTGGACGAACTGCGAACCGCCTGCCACCAGAACAAAGTGCAAGAGTT
>CALBTA010000637.1 GCA_937967755.1 uncultured Planctomycetaceae bacterium
CGGGTGCCCAGGGTCTTTCCTTTTTCAAACGGAACCGGAAGCGTCACCGGCTCGGGCTGGGCCGCGGGGATATAGTCGGCGACGTAAAACTTCAGCTCGTCGGCCATCGAAAAGGCGTCGAGCGCGGATTCCGGCGAACCGTCGGCGGCCAGGTTGCCCCCATCGACGACCGCATTCTTTTCCCATAGGCATAAATGCAGTTGCAACGCCGCATCGCCTTCCGCATCCGGTTTATGGACTTGCAAAACATCAATCCGGTTGCCGATGCCGTGCTGCATCCGCAAGTTGCGGTCCTTCTCTTTGTGATCGAACCAGTAATCGCCGTAGATGCCAGCGGCGTGGGCGTGGATTGCAAGATTGGGCTGGTCGGCGAACAAGACCAGGCGTGCCGATTCTTCTTCCGCCTCGCCTTGGTAGAGCAGAATTTCCACGGCCGGGTTGACCGTTCCCTCGACACCATGCCGCGGGCTGACCTGGTAACGCTGATTTTCTTCGTTGAAGCCAAGTTGCCCAACGGGCCAGTAGCCGGCGATTTCGGCTTGGAATTTCGTCCCGGCGATGTCGAACCGCCCCGCTTCAAACTTCTCATCAACGTTGAACCGCCGCGGCTTGCCGCCGATGAACAGCACGACTTGACCTTTCTCACCCAACTCACCTTCGGGGTCGTTCGACTCGAACGCCTTCAACCGCCGTGGGTCGTCGGTCGTGGCGAAGGCGACCGTGCCGCCGGCAAAGCGGGCTTTGGCCGTGCTGGCTCCATGTGGGAATTCGTCGCTCGGCCGCGACAGCTTATTGATGCTCAGTTGATCGCGCATCCAGCGCCGGCGAGATTTTACCGGCTTGCCGTTGGCGTCGATCCGATCGCTGCGCGGCATGCTGACCGCCAGCTCGATCATCGGAGCGCTCTCCTGCCGCGAGTCGGCGTAGTACTCCAGAGCTTCGACCTTGATGCCATCCTTGTCGTACAACACATCGCCAGGCGAAGTTTTTCCCAGCCGGGCGACTTGGAACATTTTGCCGCTGATGAAATGGAAGGGGTGAAACGAACGGTTGGCGGCTTCGCCTTCTTGTGGCCGCTGCTGCTTCCACAGATGGAATTCCTCACGATAATCTTTCCAACTAAACGGCCCGGGGCGGAAAGCGATTGCTGGCAGCCGCTGCAAGGAGTCGTCTTCAGCCAGGTCGCTGGGCAACCTGCGCAGCTCGGCATCGGTCGCTGATTCGTCCTTGTGGACGGTGACCGAAAGGTGCATCGCGTCGTCCTTCAGCGCCCAACCGCTCGATTGGTTTTCCCAAACCAGGATCTGAGCGTCGATGCCGAACATCCGGCTGAGGGCCGTTCCCAACAGCAGCGTCAGCAGCCCGATGTGGGTAATGACAAAGCCGGTTTGGTAACGCTTCCACGGATAGCGAATGGCGGCCGCGCAAAAAATGTTGATCGCCAGCAGCACCACCAGCAGATTGAACCACCACGTTTGATAAACGCCGAACTGCGCCACCGGTGTTCCGTAGCGGGCCTCGACGAAGGTGCCGACCGCGAACGTGAAGGCCGAACTCAAAATCAACACCACCGCCAACTTCAGCGAAGCGAAGAACTGATAGATGTGCAGCAACACCCGCAACGGCGGCGGCTGATCAGGTCGAATCAAGTTCGGACGAGACATATCAGGCCCAGGCGGGGGATCGGTTGGCCGACCGGGGACGATCAGGCAACAAGGGGCTTGTTTGAAGGCGGGACCCGCTTCTTCTGCGCTCATCGCATAACAGCAGCGGGCCACCTATCGATTATAGGCCAGCGTCCAAGTCCTAGCCAGAGCGGCGTGTAATACGGGCATTCTCAACGGAATGGCGGGTCGATCTGCCCGATTTTCAAACCCTCATTGTGCAGACGGCTTGCGCCTCAAGGTTGCCGTGACGGGGTAATGGTCCGACGGGGTGCGGCCATCGCGTGCGGTGCGGTCGATATCCGCGCGAACTACCTTCCAGGCGGTGCTGGCGGCAACCCAATCGATGCGGCCGCCCGCAACCTTGCCCGCCCGAAAACCGCTGAAGGTCGCTTCACCCAAAGTCGAAACGGTGCCGGCCGCCTTGTAGGTATCGACGAAGTCCTCTCCGTCAAACAAAGAGCTGTAGGGTTCGCTGCCGACCGGCGCGTTGAAGTCGCCGGTGATTATGATGTCGCAATCCGCCCCCAATTTCTGCGCCTGCACGCGAAGCAATTTGGCGGACTCGACGCGGGCTTGTCTGCCGCGATGAGCGAAGTGGGTGTTCATGAAGAGAATCGGCTTTTCGCTCGACTTGCGGTCGCGAAGTTTGACCCACGAACAAATCCGCGGCAGGCTGCTGTCCCACGACTTGCTGCCCGGCCGCTGGGGCGTTTCGCTCAACCAGAAGTGCCCTTCGCCCAGTTTTTCAAAACGATCTGTGCGAAAGAAAATAGCTGTCATCTCGCCCTTGGCCGCGCCGTCATCTCTGCCGACGCCAATACTGGTGTAACCGGGCAGTTGTTTCTGCAAGAACTCTTTCTGAAAGTCGAGAGCCTCTTGTGTGCCGAGTAGATCGGGATCGTACTTCTTGATCGTCTCGGCCACGAACTCTTTCCGCTTATTCCAATGGTTGTCACCGTCGCGGGCCGTGCCGTAGCGGATATTGAAGCTCATCACCCGCAGGTCTTCTTCACGCGGTTCCTCTTCTTGCGGTTGCGGCGCATCGTCGAGCGCAACCGCAGTGCCCATCCAGCCAGTGATGACTAAGGCGAGAAACAAAAAGGACTGTTTGTGGAACATCAAGGTGTGATTCTTCATCGTTTTAAACGACCGTCGAGAAAGGGCGGGCTTGCTGCTTAGAAATTGTCGCAGCAAATTGCCGGGCAGCAAAGAGTCGGGCCAGAATTTGTTCACTTGGGTCTCGTGAAGATTGACATTCGCTGTTGCTGGGGCCGATAATGAAACTGTGGAGCCTTCCTGACCAAGGGGGCTGACATTTGGGCGTGACTTTCAACCAGACTGTTATTTAACAGGCGTTCCCATGTTGCTGCGTTCCACTGGCCGGTTTTTAGCGTTGGCGGTTTTGGCGGTGTTCGTCGCGGGTCTCTCCGCCGATGGATTATTGGCGCAGAGTAATTCCAATCGAAATCGGAACCGCAATCGCAACGACCGCAACCGCACAGCCCAGCAGCAGAAGCAGCAGA
>CALBTA010000638.1 GCA_937967755.1 uncultured Planctomycetaceae bacterium
CGCATCAAAAGTGTCACCAATGCCCAACGGCCAAACTAACATCCTCAACAGGCAAGAAATACGCTACTTGATAGCGAAAAAACAAAAAGGGGACTACGAACTCCCAGAGCACTTGCAGCACAAGCATCACCACGGGCACGAATAGACCTACTCCAAGGCCTTCACGCGAACGTCCTTGTACTCCGCCCACATCGGTGCGCCGCCGTGCAGTTGCAGGGCGAGGACGCCTTCGAGCAGTGCGTGCTTGGGGTGATCGGTGAAGTCGAGGATCAGCCGGCCGTTGAGGTAATGTTGGATGTGCTTGCCCCGGGCGATGATGACCACGTCGTTCCAGTCATCCACCTTGAACAGTTTTTCAAACTGTTCGGCGGAGATCAGGGTGTCGGTCACTTTCTTCCCGTCATCGGTCCAGGTCGCCTTCTCACCCACCATGCAGGTCCGCCCGCGGCGTCCCCCTTCGTCGTAGATGAACCCGGCGACGCTGGGCAGTTTGTTCGAGTTGCGAATCTCGTGTTGATACCCGCGCACCACCCACTTGTTGCGCAGGTTGCCTTCGGTGATATGCTTCGAGCGATATTGAATGCCCGAATTGTTCACGCTGCTGCAACGGAACGAGAGCCGTAGGTCGAAGTCTTTCAACTTCCCGTCTTGCCAAATGAGAAATGTATTGCCATTGGTCTTCTTCTCGGCGGTCGTTTCCCCGCGAATGGCGCCATCAGCGACCGACCACAGGCGCTCGTCGCCCGACCAGCCGCTCAGGTCTTCGCCGTTGAAGATCTTCTTCATCCCGTCGGGTTCGGCGGGGGTCTTCGTGAACTCTTCAGCCGTGGCATGAGTAGCTGCGAGCGCTAGTCCAACAATCAGCAAACAACGAAGCATGGCGGTTTTCTCCCTGGGGTAAGTCATGGAACGGAAATCAAAGTAGCAGGCACACTCCGTGTGCCGTCCGCAGAACTTAAAATGGTGTTGTTGGGGTTACGGCACAAGGAGTGTGCCTACCACTCTAACGAAGCGATTATGATCGACGGCCGATCGGTTTTCTACAGATGGACTGGGATGAACAGTTCGGTTTCGCTGTCTGTTTTCTCCGCCGGCGGTTCGATCCAGGGAATTGGCTCGCCCGCGCTGTGGAGCCCGGATACCCGCTCCTTAAACGCGGCAACGATCGTGGCGATGGCTTCCCGCTGGTTGTGGGCGGTCGCCTGAAGGCCTTCTAAATTGGCGACACGGGCGCTGCACTGCCCCGATTCGTTTGCCTGAACATAAGCAATGCAGTTGAACACCGGCACGCTGGCCGGCGCCTGATCAAGCTTGGGCAAGTTCGGATCGATGATTTACTCCTCAATCGTTGTGGGTATAGAATTCCCTACTTTTCATCTTTGCAATTCACCACGAAATTCACCACAGGGCCTCCGCTGGAAGCGTATCCGGCTTGGCGATGAAGCCGGTTGATTCGCCGCAAGCCTTGATTGGTTCCGCAGTTACGTTGCAATTGTCGGTTGTCATGTGGCGACTCTCTAACGTGTCACCACTTTCGGCCACCGGGTGGTGTTGGTGGTGAATTCTTGGCGGGGAATTTGATTTTGTGTTTTGCGTAAACCGTTTCACAGCCTCAACTTCGGGCGACGGCATCGGGGCAGCCCGTCGCGCGGATTCACCAAAGTGCCCGGTATTTGGGGGTCGTGCTGAATCTGCCTTAGGGCGTGTTTCTCCGCTGGCCGGCCATTGCCGTTTCGCAAAAGTCTTGCGGCTCATCGAGCGCGAGTGCCTGCCGCGTGATGTTCGTTGTGATTGGGTCATCGGTCTGCTCCTTGGTAAAAGTTTGTTCCCGAATGAGCGGCAACGCGCTAGCCGCCGGTGTCTCGTAAATCGCGCCTGGCGTTCGCAATTCGCTTGCCCCTAAGCGCGGCTATACTTACCGGCGGCTAGCGCCTTGCCGCTCACCAGTATATACATATTCGTTCACATGGTCATAAGTATACACAAAGTGGTACACAAAAACGGGTTATTCACCAATAATTCTGGAAAGATTTTCCAAATTCGCGCCAACCCCGCGGTTAAGCGGCCGATTTCCCCAAAAAACTTTCGGCCCCGGTGAAAAACCCCAGCCCCTTGCGTAGAACGGATCGCCGATCCCTTCGAGGGAAGAAATACGGGCAGCAAAAATTCGCAACGAAAGGAAGGGAGATGAGGAGATGTAGGGGATAGGGAGATAAGAAAGCTGCAACGCGCTTTGCAACGCTCACTTCTTTGCGTCTTCGCGGCTTTGCGTGATTTCAACTTCAATCGAGTCTCACGCAAAGCCGCCAAGAGATTTGAAATCGGGGATTGCTAACGAATCGCGTAGAACGGATCGCCGATCCGTTC
>CALBTA010000639.1 GCA_937967755.1 uncultured Planctomycetaceae bacterium
GTCTCACGGTAGCGAACCTCTTCCAGTAAAGGCCCGGCGGCGGCGCGGACTTGCGATGCCAACTGGCCCCATGTGACCTGCTCATCGACGATGAAATTCAGATCTTGTTCGATGGCTGGAAACGGGCTGAGCGGTTGTTGCTGCCGGACGAAGTCGGAGTGCCGGCCCAATAGATCGAGCCGCACTTCCGCCACCGTCGCAGGGCTGCGCAGCCCGAACTGCTTTAGCCCGGCCGGCGTGACTTCTCCGACGTAGCCGCAGACCTCATCGCCCAACCGCAACAGGCAAGACGCATCGGGCTTGAGCAACGCCTGATCGGTCGCCTCGGCGGATAGTTCGATTTCCGAATTCAGCTCCGCCGCGACACTTTCCACAACGCCTTTGACCGAAAGAAAATCGGCGCCGCTGGTGATGCCCAGCATCCACCACTCATCGGCCAGGCCATTTGGTTTTGGCAAATAAATTTTGGCCGTTTCGAACAACTCAACGATGGGGTTGGAAAGTGCTTCGTTCTCCCGGCGAGCCCCCAGCAGGCTGGGGATCAAACTTCGCCGCAGCCGGTCCGCCCCGCGCAGCAACGGCGTGCCGGACTGAATCGCTTCCGCATCGGTCCACGGGCTAAACGCGCTGCCCCAGTCTTCGCTGACCATGCTGGGCGTCAGCGCTTCGTCATACCCGGCGGCGGTCATCACATGCCGAACGCAGTCGTCTCGTCGATCTTCATCGCGGCGATGCGAAGCCGCCATGCGGACGCCGACATCCTCGGGGATCTTCTCATACCCGTGGATGCGGGCGACCTCTTCGATCAGGTCGATCTCGCGCTCCAGATCGCGCCGCCAACTGGGCGGTTGGACCTGGATTGATTGCTGATCGATGTTCAGCTTCTCGTTGCCGAGGGCGATCAGGATGCGCTCGACATCGGCAGGCGAAACGTCGATGCCTAGCACTCGGGGGATTTGATCCAGGCGGAGGGTGATGGAAGTATTGATTTCACGTTTCGTTCCGACATCGACGACTCCGCGGGCCAGTTGGCCCCCGGCTATGTCGAGGATCAGTTCGCAGCACCGGCGGCTGGCCCAATCGACGTACTCGCTGTCGACCCCGCGTTCGAATCGGTACGAAGAAGGGCTGAACAGTTTCAGCTTGCGGGCGGTGGACCGGATGGAGAGCGGGTCGAACTCAGCCGCTTCGACTAGCACATCCGTTGTCGCGTCGCTGACTTCCGTCTCCGCCCCGCCCATCACGCCGCCGAGTGCGACAGCGCGATCGGCGTCGGCGATGACGCAAGTGTTCTCGTCCAGCTCGTAAGTTTTGTGATCGATGGCAGTAAACCGTTCGCCTTGGTCGGCCTGGCGAACAATGATCTTTTGCCCGGCGATCTTTCCGTAGTCGAAAGTGTGCAGCGGCTGGCCGATTTCCATCAACACGTAGTTGCTGATGTCAACGATGTTGTTGATCACCGCGATGCCGATCGTCTCCAGCCGCTTCGCCAACCAATCAGGGCTGGGGCCGATCTTCACGCCTTGAATCACCCGCGCCTGATAGCGCGAACACAACGCGAGGCACTGAATATCAACGTCGATCAACCCGCTGGCGGCTTCGCTTGATTCCGTTGGCGAAGGGTCGGTGATCTTCAGCGGCACATCAAAGACAACCGAAATTTCCCGCGCGATGCCAATGTGCCCCAGGCAATCGGGCCGGTTGCTGGTCACCTCCAGATCGACGCACGTATCGTCCCCAACCGTTTCGGTACCCTCGTGGTTCAACCCCGTCATCGCCAATCGGTCGGCCAGTTCTTCCGGCGTCATGTTCAGCGAGACGTAGTCTTTCAGCCAATTCCAGGAGACGAGCATGGCACATCAGAACTGTTCAAGAAACCGCACGTCGTTCTTATAAAACTCGCGAATATCGGTCACGCCGTGGCGGCGCATGCACAGGCGTTCCACCCCCAGGCCGAACGCGAACCCGGTAACTTCTTCGGGATCGTAGCCGACCGCCCGCAATACGTTGGGGTCAACCATGCCGGCACCGCCGAATTCGATCCAACTGTCATTCCAGAAGTAATCCGCCTCGACGCTCGGTTCGGTGAATGGGAAATATGAAGGGCGGAAGCGGACGTGCACATCGCCGCCCAGGTAGCTGGTCGCGAACAGCCGCAGCACGCTTTTCAAATCGGCCATCGTCACCTGCTGGTCGACGTACAGCCCTTCGATTTGGTGGAACATCGGAAAGTGCGTGCGGTCGGGCGTGTCGGGGCGGTAAACCCTGCCGAGCGAAATGATGCGAACTGGCGGCGGTCGATTTTCCATCACGCGGATTTGCACCGTGCTGGTTTGACTGCGCAGCAGGATCGGCATCTCGCCCGTCCACTGGCCGAGTGCGTGCATGTAGAAGTTATCGAGCGGGTCCCGGGCAGGGTGAATTCGCGGGATGTTGAGGGCGTCGAAGTTGTGGTACTCGTCCTCAATCTCCGGCCCTTCAGCGGCGGTGAAGCCGAGCCGGCCCATGATGTCCTTCAACTCAACGATCGTTTGCGTGATCGGATGAACATGCCCCAAACGCAACCGCTTGCCGGGAACCGTCGGGTCGAACAACTGTCCGCCACCGCTTGCGGCTTCGCCGAAACTGAGCTTCTCTTCTGCGCTCGCAAACGCGGCTTCGACCTGCTGCTTGACTTCGTTAAACCGCTTGCCCGCGGCCGGTTTGTCAGGCTTGTCGACTTTGCCCAGCCCCTTTTGGGCTTCCTTCAACCGCCCCCCTTTGGCACCCAGGTACTCGATACGCGCCGCTTCCAAAGCATCGGCATCTTGCGCACCGTCAAACGCCGACTGCGCTTCGCCCACTAGTTGATCGAGCGTATTGAGAAATTCATTCAGGGACATGGCCGGCAGGTGTTCTTGCGACAGCACTGCTTGAAAGCGAAGGAAGACTTCTTTCCATGGCAACGTCGGCGCGCTTTCAAGCAGTGGCACACCTTCGTTGCACTCCTGAAAGCATCAGCGCGAAGCTACTTCGGCAGTGCGGCCTTTACCGCTTCGACGACGGCGTCGAACGCCGCCGGATCGTGGACCGCCATTTCGGCGAGCATCTTGCGATCGAGTTCGATGCCCGACTTCTTCAAGCCACAGATAAAGTCGCTGTACCGCACCCCGCGCTCGCGCACGGCGGCGTTGATGCGGGTGATCCACAGGCGGCGGAAGTCTCGCTTGCGAACTTTGCGGTCGCGGTACGCGAACTTGCCAGAGCGGAGCAGCGTCTCTTTCGCCGTTCGCAATAACCGGCGGCGGCCACCCGTGTAGCCTTTGACTTTCTTAAACAGGCGGCGTTTGGCTTTATTGCGTGCCGCTCCTTTGGTTGTCCTCATCGATCAATCCTTCGCGCTGATCGGTCAGCGCTGTTTAGCCCGCCAGGCCCTTCCCAGCAAAGAGAAGCGTTTGTGCCCGCGTGCTTGGTTAGGGCTGAAACACACGTTCAGCCGGAAGTTCGCAATCTACGAACTGTACTTGCCGAGTGCCTCTCGAATCATCGGCTCGGCCGTCTTGTCTACGCAGCGCGTGCCGCGCAGGCTTCGCGTTCGCTTCTGTTCCATCCGGGAAGCCCGGTGGCTCGTACCCGACGCGCGATGCTTGGCTTTTCCCTTCGCGGTCAGGCGGAATCGCTTCTTCGTACCTTTATGGGTCTTTTGCTTGGGCATGATATGAAAGTTAGATGTGGTATCGGATCTGAGTGAATTGAGGCGATACACCAGAGGCAAGCGCCTTGTCGCTCACCAATTGTTGGGCTTCGTTGCAATTTAATCCCCAGATTCTACGTGGTTTTAGTGAT
>CALBTA010000640.1 GCA_937967755.1 uncultured Planctomycetaceae bacterium
GGCATCATCGCCGCCCAAAGCATCGGTGAACCCGGCACGCAACTTACCATGCGGCCGTTCCACATCGGTGGTGTCGCCCAAACCGGCGAAATAGAACACCACGAACGCCGCAGCAAGATGGCGGGTGTTGTTCGATTCGCTCGTATTCGTTTCGTGCCCAACAAAGAAGGCAAGAACATCGTCCTTTCCCGCAATGGCGAAATCACCATTCTGGATGCCAAAGGCCGCGAGCTTGAAAAGCACGATGTGCCAACCGGTGCCGAACTGATGGTTGCTGAAGATGCCGAAGTGAAAGCCGATACCGTGCTTTGCAATTGGGACGCGCACAGTATCCCGATTCTTTCCGAAGCGTCCGGCAAAGTTCGCTACGAAGACATTGTTGAAGGCGATACCCTGCGGGTCGAAAAGGATCCCAGCGGTCACGTCCGGCGAATGATCATGGAGCACCGCGGAGAACTGCACCCGCAAATCGTTATCGAAGACGGCGACGGCAAGCCGCAGTTCGTTTGCTTCATCCCGGAACGTGCACACATTGAAGTAGAAGAGGGCGAAGAGATCGTCGCCGGCACCGCCATCGCCAAGATGCCCCGCGAAGCTTCCGGTACGAAGGACATCACAGGTGGTCTGCCGCGGGTGACGGAAATCTTTGAAGCCCGCAAACCGAAAGACCCATCCGTCATTGCCGAAATTGACGGTGAGGTGGAAATTCTGGCTGAGAAGAAGCGCGGCAAGCGAACGATTGTCGTCAAGAGCGAAGCCGGCATCGAACGTGAACACCTCGTGCCCCACGGCAAGCGTTTCCTGGTTCACTCGGGTGACTTCGTCAAAGCCGGCCAGGCATTGGTCGATGGCCCATTGGTTCCGCACGACATCTTGCGGGTTTCCGGTGAAGAAGCCGTTCAGCAGTATCTCACTCACGAGATTCAAAGCGTTTACCGCAGCCAGCGCGTGGAAATTAACGACAAGCACATCGAAATCATCGTCGCCCGGATGCTGCGAAAGATTCGCATCGACAGTCCGGGTGATACCAATCTGCTGCCGGGACTGGTCGTCGATAAGTTCGAATTCCGCAAAGCGAACGAGGCGTTGGCGAAGTGTGTTCGCATCACCGACAAGGGCGGCAGCCTGGCCTTTGAAGAGGGCGAGATTGTTCCCAAGGAAGCGTTCGAGGCCGAAAACGCCCGCCTGGAAACCATGGGCGGAGATCTGGCGAAAAGCGCTAAGCCGAAGAAGGCGACCGCCAGCACACAGTTGCTCGGCATCACTAAGGCGTCGGTTCAAAGTAACAGCTTCATCTCGGCCGCCAGCTTCCAAGAGACCACCAAAGTGCTGACCGAGGCCGCGTTGGCCGGCAAGGTCGACAACCTGGAAGGCTTGAAAGAGAACGTCATTCTCGGGCACTTGATTCCCGCAGGTACGGGTTTCCGTTCCTTCCAGGATTCGGAAGTTCGCATCAACCCGAAAGCCTTGGAGAAGTGGGCCGAAGCAGCCGAAAGCGCGTTGGTCACGAACTTCCCGCTGCTCGAAGGCGGCGACAGCGGAGACAACGGGGAAGCCCCGGCACCTGCTGACGCCCCGACGCAGCCCAGCCCGGCATCGCAAACCGGCCCCAGCAGCCTGGACGCGTTGCTGGGCGGTTCTGGCACAGATGAGAACTAGAAGCGGCCGCCCTTGACAGCACCGGCCGATGCGATAACTTAAGATGTTTGGGCCGTACATAAACCCTGATTAGATAGACAGTTACGGATGCCGACAATCAACCAACTCGTTCGCAAAAAGCGAAAGAAGAAGCGCACCTTCAGCAAGGCGCCGGTCCTTGACCGCTGCCCGCAAAAGCGCGGTGTGTGTCTTCAGGTGCGCACGATGACGCCGAAGAAGCCGAACTCGGCACTGCGTAAAATTACACGTGTACGTTTGTCGAACGGCAAAGAGGTCACGGTTTATATCCCCGGCGAAGGTCATAGCCTGCAGGAACACTCCATCGTACTCGTCCGCGGCGGACGGGTTCGTGATTTGCCCGGCGTTCGCTACCAGGTCATTCGCGGTACGCGGGATTCCACCGGCGTTGCCAACCGCAAACAAGCCCGCAGTCGTTACGGTGCCAAGAAGGGTTAGTCCCACTACGTTTCCACAACTCTCAAGCGCGAACAAATAATGGGCAAAATCACTGCCAGTGCCGAAACGCTTCAACCCGACCCGAAGTTTGGTTCGTTGTTGGCCAGCAAGTTCATCAACAACCTGATGTGGGATGGTAAGAAGACGGCCGCCCAACGGGTCTTCTACTACTCCCTGGAAATCTTGAAGGAGCGCGTCCCAGGGGAAGAGCCGATCAACGTGTTCGAGCAGGCGATTGAAAACATCAAGCCCCATATCGAAGTTCGCAGTAAGCGTGTCGGTGGTGCCGCTTATCAAGTTCCGATGCAGGTGAACCGCAAGCGGCAACAGTCGTTGGCAATCCGTTGGCTGCTCATCGCAGTCCGCGAAAAGAAAGGCATGGCCACCGCGAAGAAACTCGCTGACGAGGTCTTTGCCGCCTACAACCGCGAAGGTGCCGCCATGAGCCGGCGCGAAAACGTCCACCGCATGGCCGACGCGAACAAAGCGTTCGCACATTTCGCCTGGTAGCAAACGCTCGCGCAGTATCGCAAGTGCTGCGGAACTCAACTGAGTTCGACCGCTTGGGTCTTCGCCTCTTCGAATACGCAGCCAGCGGATGCACTGCAAGCACTCTGCGCGAACGTCAAACTCTTTCCCGCCAATTCCCCTATATTGCCGGGCCAATAGCGAATAGAATCCCAGTGTTCGCCCTGATCTTGTGGGTGAAATTTCCCGAACTCTCAGCGCTGATAGGGTGACGCGGCGATGGCAAAGAAACGTTCCAAAGAAAAGCGGCGCATGCCGGCGGCCGTGGAGGCTGCTTCTCCCGAGCCGGCCAAAACCAAGAAGAAGAAGGCATCCGAAGCCGCCGAGCCCTTTACCATCGGCGGGTACTTCGCCTCGAAGGGAGTCCGCGAGACGATTGAATCGGTCGCCATCGCGTTCATCCTGGCGTTTCTCTTTCGCACCTTCGAAGCGGAAGCCTTTGTCATTCCCACCGGGTCGATGGCCGAAACTTTGCGCGGCCGCCACAAGGATCTGCCTTGCGAAGAATGCGGTTACCAGCACATCGCCGGGGGAAGCGAAGGCAACGTCGGCCACCATGGCCAGGTCGTCGGTTCCACCTGCCCGATGTGCCGCCACGTGAACCGCTTTGAGCCCGATACGGACGAGGAGATTTACTACACCGGCGACCGCATCCTGGTCAGCAAGTTTGTCTACGACTTGCAGGAGCCGGAGCGCTGGGACGTGGTGGTGTTCAAGTTTCCTTTCAACGCGAAGCAAAACTATATCAAGCGTCTGGTCGGCAAACCGAATGAAACACTGATGATCGCCGGCGGAGACTTGTGGACCCGGCCGCTGGGAAGCGATGGGGCGTTCACGATCGCCCGCAAGCCGCCTGCCAAACTCACGGCGATGATGCAAACCGTTCACGACACGCACTTCGTGCCGCAGCGGCTGTCGGACGCCGGCTGGCCCTCGCGGTGGCAGCCGCAACGCAACGGCGGCACGGCTTCGCCTTGGACAAGCGAGCAGCACCTCGTGAAAGCCGGTGAGAACCAATTGGTGCGCAGTACCTACCACATCGAAGCGGGCAGAAACGGTTGGATCCGGTACCGCCATCACACGCCGCATATGGAAGATTGGAAAGCCATCACCGATGGCGATAAGCCGCTGGCTGCTTCGCGGCTGATCACCGATTTCTATGGTTACAACACCATGGTCCATGAGCGATTCGAGCCCGCGTACGAGCACGAGCATTGGGAAGACCCACGAGATGCGGAAGCCTACGGGCTGCACTGGGTAGGCGACCTGGCGGTAGAAGCCGATGTGCAGATCGAAAGCGACAGCGGATCGGTCATGCTCGATCTGGTCGAAGCCGGCACACACTACCGCTGCTCCATCGATGTCGCCACGGGAACCGCGACGCTGACGATCATCGAACCCGATGGCACCAGCGGCCAGTTCAGCGACGACGCCGGCGGCGATAC
>CALBTA010000641.1 GCA_937967755.1 uncultured Planctomycetaceae bacterium
AATCTTTTGAGTACATGGGGAACCTTTGTGCGCTATAGTGTATCTAAGGTCTATGGCGAGATCGTTTCGAGAAAGGAGAGTTGTGATGAAAGTTGAAAGGAAGACAGCCCTCACCCCAACCCTCTCCCACGGGGAGAGGGAGACCGCGACAGCCCTCACCCCGGCCCTCTCGCAGCCATTTCAGACGCTGTGGGAGAGGGAGAAAGTGGAAAGGCTCACACAAGTTCACAGGGGAATTCACCACCACCGTCGATTAGGCGGGACTTTGGTGAATTCTAAGCGGCAACGGAGAGCGGGCGGATTTGTGTAAGTGGTTGTTAGTTCAGTAGTTAGGAAGAAACTCGGCCGGCCGAATCGAGGCCAAGAATTCACCACTTGCTGACGGGCCGTGGGAAAGTGGTGAATGGGCGCAAACCCAAGGGTGACAACGAATTGACTCGAAAGGAGCGATTGCAATGGTGAACCACGTGGTGAATTGGGATGGGGCGTTTCGAATAGCCGGGATGCAACGCATCGCGCGGTACGGTGGCTGGAAGCCCCCGTTACGGTCGCCGACAGAGTCGCCTTCCACCGCTTGGATGTCGCCTATGTGCAACACGCGCGTTGCACATAGGCGTGCAACGTGCAACAAAAAAGGGGGCCCCTGACGGCCGGCTGAGTGTTGCACATAAGCGAACTATGCGCAGCGCGCCTGTTGCGGTTTGCAGGGCGAACTTCGGCGATGAAGAGTATGACAAGTTGCCAGGCACTGAGCATGAACGTATCACTTGGGAACCCGCGCCGGGCGCGGTTGGGGGGTTGTGATTTCGGTGTCGCCGTTGGGGGAGTCGAGTTTGGTTTCGGCTGGTAGCGGGGCCAGTTCGGCTTCGACAATGGCGGTTTCTGCTTGCACGACCGGCTGTGGTGAAAGCATGTTGACGACCGCCAACCGCAGATCCAGCAGCAGGCTGAACATCGTCGGGACGAGTACCAGCGTGAAGATGGTCGAGACGATTAGCCCGCCGAGGACGACTGCTCCTAAACCGCGGTAAAGTTCGCTGCCGGCCCCGGGCATCAGGACCAACGGCAGCAGGCCGAAGACGGTTGTGGTGGTGGTCATGAAGATGGGGCGGATGCGGGTGCGGACGCTTTCGAGGATGGCGTCGCGCGGCGTCATGCCTTGTTCGTTCATGTAGTTCAGCGATTGATGCACGATGAGGATGGCGTTGTTCACAGCCGTGCCGATCAAAATCACGAAACCGAGCATCGTCAAGACATCCAGCGATTGCGGCGGAAAGCCTTGCCACTGCACGTACAGGCTGAGCAGATTTAGGCCGATGATGCCGCCAACCGCCGCCAACGGAACGCTAAAGATAATGACGAACGGGTAAATCCAAGATTCAAACAGCGCGGCCATCAGCAGGTAGGTGATCAAGATCGCCAGCAGCACATTGAAACCGAGGGCGTCCCACGCTTGATCGAGTTTGTCGGCCGTGCCGCTGAGGTTAATCGTGTACCCGCCGGCGAGCGTACCGTCGTCGCGCATCGGCTGTACGATTTGGTCGTTGATGCGGTCGATGGCGTCTTCCAGCGGCACGGAAAGGGGCGGCGTTACCTGAATCGTGATCGCCCGTTGGCGTTCGCGGCGGTTGACCTGTTCCGGCCCGCTGTCGAGGCGGACGTCGGCAACCGAAGCCAGCGGAACGACCGTGCCTGTGGGCGTGGCGATGGGCAGTGAATCGATGTCGTGCGTTTGGGCGGCGTACTCTTCCTTGCCCATGATCGTGATGTCGATCTTCGTTCCGCCTTGGTAGTAGTCAGCCGCGTACGCGCCATCGACCAAAGCGTTCACCGTGTAACCCAGGTCGGTGGCGTCGATGTTCAATTCCGCGGATTCCAACCGGCGGGGCGTCACATGCACTTCGGGGCTGGAAAGATCGAGGCTGGGAATCGGGCGGGCCTGTGCGCCTTCGCCCGGCTGAACTTCCTTGCCGCCGATCATCACGGGCGGCGCGCCGGCGATGACGCTGACGGGCGCGCGGTCCTTGCTGGGATCACCCGCCATGATCGAACCGCCGAGGGCGACCAGGCGTTCCAACTCCGGGCCGGTGATTTCGATATCAATCGCCCGGCCGGCCGCCAACCCTTGCTCAAACAGACTGGTCTGCGTGGCGACGACAAAGGTTCCTGGCAACCGGCCCGCGGTCTTTTGCCTCAGCACATCGGCAAGCTGCCCGGCCTTCTGGTCGTCATACGCCCGAATGCCGAGAAACACTTGCCGGCCGCGGGCAACATAGAACCAATCGTCGATGATCGGCTCTTCCAGCTCTGCCGCCTCAGGGCTGTCGGGGTCGATGTCCCAATAGGGTTGCAGTTCATCCTCGACGAACTGCCCCATGTCGGTCAGCTCGTCGATGTTGTAACCGGGCGGCGGGAAGATCAGCCCGATGGCCAGGTTGCGATTGCCCGGCGGCAAATATTCCACCTTGGGGCGAAGCAAGTACATCAATGCGAACGTGGCGGCGATCAGAAACAACGTGACACCCAACCGCAGTAGAATGCTGCGTTGGATGAACGCGTTCAGGCCAACGATGCCATCGACGAACAGCCCGCCGACCAGCGCGAACGGGTCGCGGCGATTTCGTTGTTGCGCGCCGCTTGATGCTGGTGCCCGTTTCTTGAACAGCCGCGAAGTTGCCACCGGAATGACCGTGACCGAAACGATCAGCGACAGCGCCACGGCGAAGCTTATCGCCAGTGCGATGTCGCGGAACAGTTGCCCCGCTTCCTGCTGCACGAACACCACGGGCAGAAACACCGCCAGGGTGGTCAGCGTCGACGCGACGACCGCTCCCCAAACTTCTTGCGTGCCGCGCACGGCGGATTGCAGCGGCGTATCGCCTTCCTGGTAGCGGCGGTAAATGTTTTCGAGCACAACGACCGCGTTGTCGACCAACATGCCGACAGCGAATGCCATGCCGGCCAGACTGATCACGTTCAGCGAACGCCCCAGCACCCCGAGCATCAGGAACGTGCCGATGATGCTGGTCGGAATCGCCAGAAACACCACCAGCGTGCTGCGCGGGCTGCGGAGATAAAGCAGCAACACGATCGCGGTCAGCACGGCGGCGATCACGATGTTCGCCTGCACCAGCCCGATGGCCGAGTTGATGTACTCCGTCTCGTCGTAGACTTGCGTAAGCTGCAAATCGTTGTCGGCCAAGATGCCTTCGTTCAGGAACTGGTTCTTCTCTTTCAGCCCGTCCATCACTTCGATCACGTTGGCCCCGGTCGAACGCTGGGCGTTGATGGCGATGCTGTTTACGCCGAATCGCCGCACCGTGGCGTCCGGTTTCTTGTAGCCGATGCGCACCTCAGCGACGTCGCGGATGAAGACGTGCGTCCCTTCGAACACGCCGAGCACTTGCTCTTCCACTTCATCGATAGTGTGAAACTGCCCGCGGGTTCGCACGACCCAGCGCCGCTTGCCCTCGCTGAAATCGCCCGCCGACGTATCTTTGTTTTCGGCCCGTAGCACTCGGCGGACGTCGGCGATGGTCAACCGGCGATGGGCTAGCTCGAAGGGATCGACGATGACTTGAAGTTCTTCCTCTTGCCCGCCGATGACGTTACTGTTCGAGACGCCGCTGACCCGTTCAAACTCCGGCTCGATGAAGTCCTCGGCGAACTTGCGGAACTTGGGCACATCGATGTCGGGCGGCAGCAACGTGGAAAGCGTCGCGGCGTCGGCCAAATCTGGGTACTGCTCGCGGAAGCGCTGCAGCGCTCGCGGGCTGACGCCCAGGTTCTTTACCGGGCGAAGTTGCTCCACGGTTTCCGGGTGTTGCTGCTGGAACTCCGCCAGCCGGGCGGCGACGAATCGCCGCAAGCGCAGCATGGCCAAACCTTGGCTGCGTGATTTGGCGATTGGTTCGATCTCGGCCGCAAACTCTGGGTGTTCCGCCTGCCAGGCGGCGATCTCTTCGGCCGTTGGCATCCGGGCGGAGAGGATGAACCACGCAATCGCCCGGTCGGACGAACTGCTGGTCGACATGATCGGCTCGTCGGCGTCTTCGGGATATTCCGGCACTTGCTGCAAGCGGGCGGCGACCTTGACCAGCGCCTCTTGCATGTCGGCGTCGGGGTTGAACTCCAGCGTGATTTTGCCGGAAGAGTCGGTGCTCTCCGACGACATCTTCACGACCCCTTCAACCCCGGCGAGCTGTTCTTCTTGCTCCTGTACGATCTCGCGTTCGACCTCGCCCGGGCTAGCACCGGGCCAGCGGGTTTCGATCGAGATGGTCGGTATTTGAACCTCGGGCGTAAGCTGCTTCGGCATCCGCATCAGCGCAACGAGACCGAACAGCGCGATGATCAACACGCCAACGGCAACTTTGACCGGATTGCGAACGAAGGATTCGACGAGGTTCATGACGCGGTTTTCAGTGTTAGTAGTAGGCACACTCTGTGTGCCGCAACTGAAGCGGGATTGATTTTGGCTTCGCGGACGGCACACGGAGTGTGCCTGCTACCGTCTCTACTCCGGCGGCGGCGTGGCTCCGTTTCGATTGACCAACAGCGGCGCACCCGGTCGCAGGCGTTCGTTTCCTTTCTCGACGACCAAATCGCCAGCGGAAAGTTCTTCATCGCCGATCGGCGTCACGGCGATCCACTTGCCGACTGATGCACCTTGCTTCACAGGCACGACTTTGGCGATCGAATTCTTCGTGTCTTCCGGATTGGGCACGGCGAGGTAAATCGTGGCGGTGCGGCCGCCTAAAACCAGGGCATCTTTGGGAACCAACGCCGAGGCTTGCTTCTCGCCGATGGCCAATTCCACTTCGGTCAACATGCCCGATTTCAAAATGTGGTCGGAGTTTGCGACTTGAATTTTCACGGGAAATGTTCGCGAGCCGGTTCTCGCCTCGGCAACGATGCCGGTGATCGTCCCCAAGGGAATTCGCTGACCTTCGGCGAGCGGAAAGTTGGGGCGAATCGCGGCGCTGCCGCCCAATTGCAACCGGCCGACGTAACGTTCGGGCACGAAGGCGCGGACCTCCGCCGGATCGAGTTGCACGACGTCGGCCACCGGATCGCCGCTCTTGATCCACGCGCCCACTTCGGTGTGTTCGGCGACCACGAAGCCATCGAACGGGGCGACGATAGTGTACTTTTCCACACGGTCTTGGAGTTCCCGCAACACCGCTTCCGCCTCGTCCAGCCGGGCCTTGGTTTGGCGGACCCGGTCGGCCCGTTTGATCGCCGCTTCTTCACTGCGCGCTTCAATGTACGCCTGTTCGGCCAGGTACATGTCGGTGCGGGCTTGCTCGAACGTCTCGCGGGAAATCGAACGGTTGTTTTCAAACAGTTGCTTGTTGCGGTCATACTGATTCTTGGCGAACTGGTAGTTGGCCGTGGCCGCTTTCAACTTCGCTTCGCCGCGCGCGACCAACCCGGGCTGGTTCTGCTGGGCCTCTTCGTACTCAGCGGTCCGCAATTGGTGTTGGGCGACCGCTTCGTCAAGTTTGATCCGTACGGTCCCTTCGCGAAGGTTCGCCAGCGGCTGGCCTTTGGTCACGTAAGTCAGCTTCGTTGTCGGATTGGTTTCGTCGTGCAGGAACTGCTCCACTCGGCCTTCGACTGCCGAGCCGACTGTGCTCTTCCGCAGCGGCATCACCGACGCCACGAAGGTTTGCACCGGCGCGACCGGGCGCTCGATCACCTCGTTAACGACGACATTCGCCGGGCCGAATTGCGCGTGGCTCGATTGCGACATCAACATGACGGCAAACGCGCAAGCGGTAATGGTTACTATTCGCATCAGTCAGATCTCCTGTCGCTGCGGAACTTCGATGCCCAGGTTGGCCTGCACGCGCTCGAGCATGTCGCGGAGTTGGTCGAGTTCTTCCG
>CALBTA010000642.1 GCA_937967755.1 uncultured Planctomycetaceae bacterium
TTGACACATTCAAGGGGCATTGTTAACGTACATTACCTTCATCTTCGCCGATTATTCGGGGGATTAGCTCAGTTGGGAGAGCGCTACGCTGGCAGCGTAGAGGTCACCGGTTCGAGCCCGGTATCCTCCACTTTTCACCCACCCAAAGCGCCCAGGCCGGTCCCCGCGGATCGGCCTTTGGCGTTGGGCTAATCCGATCGTGGCTTAGCCCATCCCGGCGAGCGCGGCGGCGCACCTACTTCTTACATCGTCGCTTCCTTCCCCTCGGGGCGAATGGTTGCACGATCCAGCAAACCTTTCCGGTTATGCCGGATGCGCCGCGCACTGATGCCCGCCCGGTGGTTTCGCGGCGCGCCCGGCCTACTTAGAATGCTAACGAAGTTTTTCGGATTCGTTGCAATTCAAGTTCAGCATGTAAGATCGCTCAGCCTCTCCCGGAGCCCGCACCATGACCCCCAACATGATCCGCCTCAGCATCATGATGTTCCTGCAGTTCTTTGTGTGGGGCGCGTGGTACGTGTCGATGACGGGATTCATCAACGTCCAGGAAATGGGCGCGGTTACCGGTGCCGCGTATACGGTTGGCCCGCTGGCGGCCATTATCGCTCCGTTCTTTCTCGGCACGATTGCCGACCGCTTCTTTGCCAGCGAACGCGTGTTGGGTGTACTGCATATCCTCGGCGGGGTGTTTCTGATCGGGGCACCGTTTGCCGCCGCGGCCTACGCCCTGGCCCCTCCGGCGGACGATGCAAGTTTGTTCTACAAATTAGTCCTGCACGATTTGCCGGCCTATGTGCATCCGTTCATTTTGCTGCTGCTGCTGCACATGCTTTGCTACATGCCGACACTCGCGTTGACGACGAGCCTTTCGTTCCAAAACCTGGAAAGCCAAGAGAAGCAGTTCCCCATCGTGCGGGTCTTGGGAACGATTGGGTGGATCGTGGGCAACATTACCGTCAGCTTCCTGCCGGGCAAGGATGAGTCGGCGATGCAGTTCTACGTCGCGGGCGGGGCGGCAGTGTTGCTCGGAATCTATTGCTTCACGCTTCCACACACGCCGCCCGCCTTGAAAGGGACGGCGGTCCGCGTCGGTCAGATCCTTGGCCTCGACTCGCTGAAGTTATTGAAGTCGCCATCGTACTCGGTATTCATTGTTTGCTCTTTCCTACTCTGCATCCCGCTGGCGGGATACTACGCCATGGCGCGCAACTACGTCGATGCCTCCGGGGCGTTAGTTAACGGCAGTGCAACGTTCACGATGAGCTTTGGGCAGATGTCCGAAATCTTCTTCATGCTGATCATGCCGATCTTTTTCATTCGCTTGGGTGTGAAGAACATGCTTGCGATTGGCATGGCGGCTTGGGTCCTGCGGTATCTGCTGTTCGCCTTTGGGGCAGAGGATCAGGTCTTCTGGATGATTCTGCTGGGCATCATTCTGCACGGCATCTGCTACGACTTCTTCTTCGTGACCGGCATGATCTATGCCGATAAGAAGGCAACGAAAGACATCCGCGCCCAAGCCCAAGGTTTCCTGGTGCTGGTGACACAGGGTCTGGGCCTGGGGCTGGGGGCGAAGCTGTTCTTCGCTCACGTGATGATGAACACTTCGGCCGAGGGCAACGCCGACTGGTACACGATCTGGATGTACCCGGCGATCTTTGCGGGTGTTGTGCTGATTGCGTTTTACGCGCTGTTTTGGGACCGCGTGCAAGAGCAAGACACGTCGGGAAAGATTGAGTAGCAACGCCCTGCCGGTAGGACGGGTTTGTAACCCGTCCATCATCCAGTTTTGAATTTGGGACGAGTTACTAACCCGTCCTACTTTAGGCGGCTACGGCTTCAACACCTCAGCGAGTGGGCCTTCGACGGCGTGCATGGGCGTTTCGACGTCCAGCAGTTTCGCCAGCGTGGGGCCGAGGTTTGCTGGCGAGCATTGTGTGCGGTAGGTTCCCGGTTTCACGCCGGAACCGAGCAGCAGCAGCGGCACGTGCGTGTCGTAGGGCCAGGGGCTGCCGTGCGTGGCGGCGGCTTTGGTTTGAATGGTGTAGGGTTTCAAGACGAACATCACGTCGCCGCTTCGCTCGGCGTGGAACGCTTTTTGAAAGTGCGACATCAGCCGCCCGTCGCCGCTTTTCGCCGCCAGGATCTCATCGCGGGTGTAGGCCGCGTGAACTTCGGGAATCTCCTTCAGCGCCGCTTTGACCGCCGCGCGGGCTTGCGTTAGCCGCTGGCCAGCAAGCACCGCTGGGTCGCGGTTCAGGTTGACCTGATTGACTTCGTCCTCCAAAACATAGGCTTCCAAATCCGGCGGCTCGCCCAGGGCTTGCCGGACCTTCCCTTCCAGTAACTGGTGAAACTCGTCCAAGTCCTTGTCGCCCAGCGGGTCGCGCTTCGTCGCTTCGATGCCGACCTGCGGCAGGAATTCCGGCAGCGGGGCAACGCCATGATCGGCCGTCAGCGCCAGCGTCCAATTGCCTTCGCCGATTTGTTCGTCCAGCTGCTTGATGAACTGGGCCAGCAGTTGATCGGTGCGGAAGGTCATGTCCTGAACTTCCAAACTGTACGGTCCGTACTGATGCCCGGCGTAATCGTTCGACGACAGGCCAATGCACAGCAGATCGGTCACGTCGTCGTCGCCGAGGCCCCCGAACTCGATGATCATCATCGCCGCCTCGAGCGTTAGCTGATTGCCAATTGGCGTCAGCGGCAACTGCTTGTCGAACATCGGATCGTCGGCGGCCGCCAGCGTATGCGGAAACGCCCGGCCCAGCCCGTAAGCTTCGCTTTCAAACTCGTAGTCATCTTCGCGGGCGGCGATGTAGCGGTCCTTAGGCAGCAGCAGTTCCCAAGTCGCCCCGGCGTAACGCTGGGCGACGCGGCTTTCGTTCCAGGTGCGGATGTAGGGCGGAAGCTCTTCGCGGTAATACGTGCTGGTGACCCAGCAGCGGGTATCGAACCAGTAAGCCGCATCGGCCCGGCGGCCCGCCATGAGGATTCCCGCCCGATCCTTCCAGGCGATGCCGAAGACCTTGGCCTTGCCGGCGGTGCTTCGTTTCATGACGTCGCCCAACGTTTCAGCCTGAAGGCTCCGCGGGCTCATCGGGTCGCCCCCTTCGCCATCGGGCAGGCCGACCAGGCGGACGGTTTGATCTTCCACGCAGTAGCGGTCGCGGCCCCAATCGGGGTCGTACCAACCGTTGCCGATGATGCCGGTGCGGTTGGGGTACGCCCCGGTCAGCATCACGCTGTGGCCGGGCGCGGTGAAGGTGAACGCGTGCCGGTGATAGCAATCGGTGAACGACGCGCCGTCGCGGCCAACCGTTTGAAAGAAACCCTCTTCGTCAAACCCGCCCTCGTAAATGTCAAGGTACTTGTAGCAAAGCTGATCGACGCTGACGACGACAACCAGCTTTGGCTTAGACTGCGCGAATGCCGGCGACCAGCAGCAAGCAGCCAGCGCGGTCGCCAACAGCAAACGAAGGGAATTGGGAAAGAGCATATTCATCTTCGGCAACGGCAAAGGCGGGCGGCGCACTGGGTGCTCTGTACCCAGTACCGGGTACGGAGTACGCGAGTTCAAGACGGCAGAGGGCAATGCACCGTCAGGTTGGACTATAGCCACCCGCCCACAGCACGGCAACGATTCGTGCCGACGAGATTGCTCGTCTACTCGGATTCTTCATCTTTCGGCGGCAAATTCGGCGGGGCCAGACCGGGGAAGGCTTCATCCCAGATGAGCTTCAATTCCCTCCAAACTTTTTGTTTCTGGCCCCAACGCAGAAGGTACTCAACGTCAATATCCTGCGCGTTGAAACGCAACACGAACGCTGCGTCCGCCATGTCGATAGCTCGGCCCGCCATTAGCTTGAGCAGAATCAAATCCTCACAAGCGACGACATCAACCTCTTCCGTGCCAGGCGGCAATACCTTGGGAATTCGACGCTCCACAGCGGTCATTTGATAGTCTTCGGTCGCAAACTGTAGATCGACCTGAATCCGAACGTAACTGTCGGGCAGTTGATAGTCGCACTGCACAAGGTCCACACCAACTAGCGGCGTTGTGGGCGGGTAACTGCGCGGGACAACTCTATTCCGCTGTAATTCTCGAACAACGTCATCCAAATCCTTGCGCGCCCCGGAGAATAACAGGTCGACATCTTTGGTGAATCGCGCGTGGCCCCACATGGTCATTGCCGCGCCGCCTAGTAGTGCGACCGGACACTCCAACGGTTGCAGAGTTTTCCAGACGTGCATCAATGTCTCGTGAACGGACTCACTCAACATCGTTGTCTCTCCGCGACTGTAACTCTCGCGCCCGACGAATGCGATGACGTAACCGATCGGCCTCCGAGTGTTCAAGCCACCGACTATATTCAGCCTTCCAGTCACCGTCGGGGCCTACTTTATGCTGAAAACCAGCGATAAGAAGCCGTTCGCCGGACGCGAGCATTCCGAGCCAAGCCTGGTATCGCTCGTCAGAAGGCATCTCCGGAGGCCACGCTTCGGGAGCAATCTCAGGCGGGGGTATCAGTTGACCAGCCATGCTACAGCTCCAGCTTCCCGGTACTATCGCCCAGCTTTTCAGTCGGCGCGCCGGCCAAATCGAGCATCGAGAGGTACAGGTTCGTTAGCGGCGTCTCGTCGGCGTAGCGCTTGTGGCGCCCGGTGGGGATTTTCCCGCCGCCGGAGCCGGCTAGGACGATCGGCAAATCGTCGTGGTTGTGGCGGTTGCCGTCGCCGATGCCGCTGCCGTAGATGATCATCGAGTTATCCAGCAGCGTCCGGTCGCCCTCTTTCACTTTCGACAGCTTGTCAAGAAAGTAGGCGAACTGTTTCACGTGGTGCTGGTTGATCTTGGCGATATCGCTGAGCTTGTCGCGGTTGCCGCCGTGGTGCGAAAGGCTGTGATGCCCGCCCCGCACGCCGATGTTCGGGTAGCTGCGGTTGCTGCCGGCGTTGGTAATCATGAAGGTCAACACCCGCGTCGAGTCGGTCATCATGGCCAGCGCCATCATGTCGAACATCAGGCGGACATGCTCGTCCACGTCGCGAGGCACGCCGGCCGGGCGCGGGAAGTCGGGCACGTCGACTTCGCGTGAGGAAAGTTTTTCCGATTCTTCCACCCGGCGTTCTATTTCCCGCACTGCGTGCAGGTATTCGTCGACCTTCGCCTTATCGGTTGCGCCCAAGCGCCGCTGCAAAGCGGCCGCGTCTTCGCGAACGAAATCGAGCACGCTCTTGCGGTTCTCGTCACGCTCGGCCCGGCTCTTCTTCGTTTCGGCGTCGTCTTCGTTGCCGAACAAGCGGTCGAAGACGCTGCGGGGGTTGATCTCTTTGGCAACCGGCTGCGTCGGCGTGCGCCACGACATGTTCGATGTGTAAAGGCAGCTATAGCCTGAATCGCAACGCCCGCCTTGCGAACTTGGTTCGCAACCAAGTTCCAGCGAAGGGAAACGGGTGTGGCGGGCCAGCTTCTCGGCAGCGACCTGATCGACCGACTTGCCGTTTTGGATATCCTTGCCGTCGGTCTTCCGCGGGTGAGCGCCCGTCAAGAACGCCGCAACACTACGGGCGTGGTCGCCGCCGCCATCGCCCAGGCTGCGGGCACCGTTGAGCGTCAAGCCACTGAACACGTTCATTTTCGACTTATGCCCGTCAAGCGGAGACAACGACGAAGGCAGCGCGTCGAGCGCCCCTTCCTTTTTGGGCGTCCACGTTTCCATGTTCATGCCATTGGGAACATAGATGAACGCCATCCGCCGCGGCGCATCGCCAACCGCCGCGCCCAAGGCCGTGCGGGGGATCATCGCTTCCAACAACGGCAAGCTCAATGCCGTACCCACGCCGCGAAGAATCGTCCGCCGAGAGATGTCTGTTCTTCCGTTCAT
>CALBTA010000643.1 GCA_937967755.1 uncultured Planctomycetaceae bacterium
ATCAGTGGGGAATGAAAACCACGAATTGAAGTCAGTTTGACGACACTTCAAACCGGGGATCAACGGCCCGCGCAGAGAAGACCCCCTCCGACCTTGCGTCGGTGGAGCCATGATTTTGCACTAAACCGAGACTTTCCGAAGCATTAGCTCCCCGCCCAGCTTGTCTGGGTGGAAGCCATGATTGCCCACCAGGCGCGGTGGACCAATCACGCGCTCCACCGACACAAGGTCGGCGGGGGCGAGCGTAGAGTTTGCTTCGACGGATAGTACAGAATCACCGCTCGACCGAGACAAGCTCGGCCGGGGCGAAAGTCAGTCCGCGTTCATCCGGCTGAAGTGTTGCTGGAATCTGAATCAACCCACGAATTGCCCGAACTCTCGCGAGTTCGGCTACAAGGAGTTCGGCGCGAACGATAGAAACTTTCACCGCGCCACGCACGACGGTAAATTGAACCTTTCTCACAGCCTTATTGTCTTGGGATGCTATGTCGAACGATCGCAATTTTCAGGTCAATCTGCGCGGGGTGATCGACCTTCTGTCGGACCATTTGTACAGCGGGCCGCAGGTTTATCTGCGCGAATTGCTACAGAACGCCGTGGACGCAATCACCGCCCGTTGCCGTTTGGACAAGCAGCACGCCGGCGAAATCAAATTGGAAGTGATTGCGGCGGGCGAAACCCAGCCGGCGACGCTGGTTGTGACCGACAACGGCGTTGGGCTGACCGAAGACGAGGTCCATCAATTCCTGGCCACGATCGGGCAATCGTCAAAACGGGGCACGCTCGACGCCGACGACTTCATCGGGCAATTCGGCATCGGGCTGCTTTCCGGCTTCGTGGTCAGCGAAGAAATCGTCGTCATCACCCGCAGCCTGAAAGAGGGTTCCAAGACGGTCGAGTGGAAGGGCCGGGCCGACGGCACGTATTCCACCCGCGTGCTGGAGCATGACTTCGAACCGGGCACGCAGGTATTTCTGCGTGCCAAGCCGGGGTGCGATGAATTCTTCGAGGGCGAATTCGTCGCTCGGACGGCCCGGAAGTACGGCTGCTATCTGCCGTACGCGATGCAGGTTTCCTGGGGAGACGAGCGGCGGCGGATCAACGAAGACCCGCCCTGGCGTCGCGAGTACACCAGCGAAGAAATGCAACGCGATGGCCTGTTGGAGTACGGCCGTGAATTGTTCGAGAGCGATTTTCTTGATGCGATTCCGCTGCAAACGCGGATGGGCGGGGTCGACGGCGTCGCGTTCGTGTTGCCCTACTCCAGCAGCCTGGCATCGAAGCGGACGCACCGGGTTTACCTGAAGAACATGCTGCTTTCGGAACAGGTCGATAGCCTGCTGCCCGAGTGGGCGTTCTTTGTGAAGTGCGTGGTCAACGTCACCGACTTGCGTCCGACTGCCGCCCGCGAGGCGTTCTATGAAGACGAGAACCTGGCCGCCACGCGCGAGGCGCTGGGCAACGCCCTGCGGCGATACCTGGTGCAACTCGCCCGGCAGGACCGCGGGCGGCTCGACCGGATCATTGCATTGCACTACCTGCCGATCAAAGCCCTGGCCGCCGAAGACGATGATTTCTACCGCATGTTTATCGACTGGCTGCCGTTCGAATCGTCGTTGGGCGACGTAACGCTAGCCGATTTGAAAGCCGATGGCACCGGCCGTGGTGAACAAGTGCTCCATTACGTCACCACCCGCGATCAGTTCCGCCAGATCGCCGGCGTGGCGGCGGCGCAGTCGATCTGCATCATCAACACCGGCTACACCTATGACACCGCGCTGATCGAAAAACTGCCGCACGTCTTTCCCGACCGGCGGATTGAACGCGTCGACGTATCCGAAATGGCGCAGTCGTTTGAGAACCTTTCGCTCGACGAACGCGATCGGGTGCATGACTTCCTGCGGCTGGCTGATTTGGTCTTGCAGCCGTACCGCTGCGCGGCCGACATCAAGAAATTCCGCCCTGAAGATTTGCCGACGCTGTACACGGCCAACGATTCGGCGACGTTCATTCGCTCGGTGGAACAGGCCAAAGATGTGTCCGACGACCTGTGGTCAGGCGTGCTGGACCGCATCGCCGAAGAGCCGGCGGCCGATGCGTTCTCGCAACTCTGTTTGAATTACCGCAACCCGCTGATCCAAAAACTGGCCGGCCTTTCCAATCGCGAGTTGGTGCAGCGATCCATCGAGATGCTGTACGTCCAAGCATTGTTGCTGGGGCATTACCCGCTCAAGTCGCAAGAGATGAAATTGCTCAGCGAAGGGTTGCTGGGACTCATTGAACTGGGGGTCAATTCGCAGTAGGGGGAACCATGAGTACCGAGAAAATCGAAGAACTGTTCGATCAGGCGTACGATATGGCGCATACGCCGGCCAAGGTTGCGCTGCTGGAAGAAGCGGCCCGCTTGGCCGATTCGCAGAACGACGATTATTGGTCGTTTGCCGCGCGGATGGAAATTGTCGAAGCCGGGGCGTTCGGCGGCATGCATGATAAGGCGCTGGTCGCTTTCAGTTGGTGCCTGGCCGCGTACGACAAGCAGCCGGAAGAATACGACGAAGAAAGCATCATGTGGCGGTACAAATGGATACTTGACCACATGCCCGCTTACCCGCAGGTTTCCAAGTCGCAAATCGTCGGCATGCAAGACGACATGACCCTCCGGCTGCTGCAGTTGGATTGCAGCCCGCGGCCGGCGGAGTATTTTCGCTGGTCGAACCTGATGCGAATGGGCGAACTGAAACAGGCAGAAGAATCACACGCCCGCTGGCAAGAGCTGCCCGACGATTGGTTAAGCGATTGCACCGCCTGCGAGGCGGAAAAGACGGCCGAGTTGATGATCCGCCTGGGGCGTGACGAGAAGGCGATGGAAGCGGCCGAGCCGATCGTGCAGCGAAAAATCGGCTGTGCCGAGATTCCGCACCGAACGTACTGCACGATCCTCCGCCCGCTGATGCGGATGGGGCGATTGGAAGAAGCGTCGGTGTTCGAGGCCAAGGGTTACCGCATGATCGCACGCAACCCTGAATTCCTGGGCAGCATTGCCGAGCAGTTTATTTTCCTCGCCCGCACGCGAAGTTTCCGCAAGGGCCTGCCGCGCATGGAGAAGCACCTGCCCTGGGCGATCTCGACGACCGACATCGACGCGCGGATGCATTTTTACGACGGCTGCGCGCTGCTGCTGGAAGCGCTGGTTGCCCACAGCGGCAATGAACAACGCAAGCTGCGGCTGCC
>CALBTA010000644.1 GCA_937967755.1 uncultured Planctomycetaceae bacterium
CGCGCTGATTGCCGGTACGCTATCTGGATCGTCAGGATCGGTAGGTGCATAGTCACCCAACGCCAACGAGTACCCATACAACGCCCACAGTACGGTCATCAGTCCCATCAGAAAAATGCACTGCATCAGCACGCTCAGCACGTTCTTCTTGCGGACTAGCCCGCCGTAGAACAATGCCAGGCCGGGGATGGTCATGAACAGCACCAGCGCTGTGGATGTCAACATCCAGGCGTTGTGCCCAGCGAGCGCTGCTTCTTCCGCGGTCGATTTGTTGGATTCAATCCGCTCGGAATCGGAGAGGTCTTCCCACTTTTTTTCTTCATCTTGCGCTGGCAGCGCAGGGGTCATTGGTCCCGCGAAGATTGCGAGTACAGCCGTGGCGCACAGCGCCGTGATGATCCGCCTTGGAACGTTCATGCGCAGAGACTCCCCTTGGATAAATCGCGCAACGAGTGACACCAGGGCATTCCGCCTGGATCGACCGCCCGTCGATCATGCCCTTGGGTGGATTGAATCGGTCGCCTTCTGCCTGCTCGCAGAAAGAAGTGCCTATGCGACGAATCAATTTCAAGAGGGACAGTCTACCCACCACAGTGGTGAGGGTAAAGTCGTGGTGTCTGTATTACGAAGTTTCACTTCGTACGAAGACGGGTTACAAACCCGTCCTACCTGGCTTTCCATGGAACGTCTTCGACGCCGGCGGTAAAGTTTGCCGATCGGGCAAGAACAAACAGCAGATCGCTGAGGCGGTTGATGTAGACGATCAGATCGGGCGAGATGGTCGTACCATCGGTTTGGGCGAGCGTGATGATGCGCCGTTCTGCCCGGCGGCAAATTGTTCTGGCAGCGTGCAGTGCCGCCGCCGCGGACGTGCCGCCGGGGAGGATGAAGTTTTTGAGTGGCGGCAAGTTGGCATCGAAATGGTCGATTGCATTTTCCAACGCTTCGATGTCGTCCAGGCCAATCGCCGCAGCGAGTTGCTTCTCCGGATCAGGCGTCGCCAACTGGGCACCGGCTGTGAATAGATCATTCTGAATTTGGTGCAAGAGTTCGTCAATTGCTTCGGGCAACTCACGACTCCGTGCCCAACCCAACGAAGCGTTCAGTTCATCGACATCGCCGTACGCTTCGATGCGCGGGTCGTCCTTACGCACACGCGGACCGCCGAATAGTCCCGTCGAGCCGTCGTCGCCGGTTTTGGTATAGATTTTCATCGCGTGTTTCCCGCTGCCCACTTTTTTGGAAGGTTGCTTATAATAGCAACTTCACAAATTGAATTTCCACAAGGACCAACGAATGCTTCTTCGGCTCTACCTAACTATTCTTCTAACGCTCATTGCAGTTGGCAGTTTCGCCACCACCGCGAGCGCCCAAGACGATGACGATTCCATCGAATCCAACTTCCTCAGCAATATCCGCCAGGTCACCGACGGGTTTGAGAAGGCGGGCGAGGGGTATTTCTCGCCCGATGGCAAGACGATTGTCTATCAGGCGATCCGGCGTGAGTACCCGTTTTACCAGATTTACACGCAACCACTCGCAGGCGAACGCCCCAAGCTGATCAGCACAGGGCGAGGGCGAACGACTTGCGCCTACTTTCACCCCAATGAAGAGAAGTTGCTGTTCGCATCGAGCCATCAGGACCCGAATCTTTACGAGACGGAAGAGAAGGTTCGCCAGCAAGAGGAAGAGGATCGTAAAAGCGGAACACGGCGGCGGTACAGTTGGCCGTTCGACCCGCATAGCGATATTTACGAAACCGATTTCAACGGCAAGATTTTGCGGAAGTTGACCGAGGAGCCGGGTTACGACGCCGAGGGGGCCTGGTCGGCCGATGGAAAGTTGATCGCCTATTGCCACGACGACGGCACGCCGGAGAAGTCCGACCCGAACATCTGGCTGATGAAGGCCGACGGCAGTGAAAAGCGGCAGCTGACCGTCGCCCCCGGCTACGACGGGGGCCCGTTCATCTCGCCCGATAGCAAATGGATTGTCTTTCGCAGCGACCGCGAAGAAGAGCATCATCTGCAAATCTTCGTGATGGACATCGAAGGCAAACACCAAACCCAACTGACGACCAGCGAGAAGGACAAAGTCAGTGTGCATTGGGGGCCGTACTGGCACCCGACGAAGCCCTACATCATTTGGTCGGGTGCCGATCACGCCAACCCGCGAGCACGGCCTAATTACGATTTATGGATTGTGAAGTACGAAGTGCTCGACGGGCGGTTCACTGTGGGAGAACGGCATCGCGTCACCGATCACTCCGGCGCGGATGTATTGCCGGTCTTCTCGCCCGATGGGAAGAAGTTGATGTGGACCAGCACCCGCACGGAAGACCGCAGCAGCCAGTTGTGGATTGCGGATTTTAAGTTGCCGGAGTGAAACCCAGCCGGAAAAGTAGAACGGATCGGCGATCCGTGCAACTTTTCGATCGACCATGCCCAAAGCAGTCAAATCTTGCGGCGTGCTGATCACCCGGGGCGATCCGGTGAGTGATGTGCTGTTGATGGTTCACCCGACGCGGTTGGATATTCCCAAAGGGCACGTCGACAAGGGCGAGACCGAATTGCAGTGTGCCTTGCGGGAATTGGAAGAAGAAACTGGCATTACTTCACGCGACATTGCATTGGATGATGGTTTTCAATTCATCACGCACTATCCCGTGCGGCATCGCAAGACCGGCAAGTGGTGCGAGAAAACGCTGATCGTATTCCTGGGACGGCTGCAACGCGACATTGAGATCACCGTCACCGAGCACGAAAGTTTCCAATGGCTGCCGTGGAACCCTCCGCACCAGTTGCAAGCGGAGACGATCGACCCGTTGCTGGCAAAGTTAGCCGAACATTTGGAAGGCAGCTAGCGTAGGGTGGTCATCGTAGCGGGGCTTCTAGCCACCGTAAATCTTGCCCTCGGCACGGAGAGAACTCGGTGGCTGGAAGCCCCCGCTACGATGAAGCCCGTACGCTTCTCTCTTGTCGCCTCGGCCAAGATTACGATACGCTGCCCGCATGGACCCGCGCGAATACGACCGCCTGATGGCCCGCTGGGAAGTGATCCTGAACCTGCTGGCCGATATTGATCACCTGAAGGTCGTGCCCGACGACCCGGCAGCCCGCGAAGAGCAATTGCAAGCCGAGCTTCGCGAAATCGAGTTCCGCCTGACCGAAGGCGACGACGAGCGCTGGGCGGCGTAGAGAGTAACGGGGGCTTCCGGCCACCGCAACACGTGCCTTCGGCACGACAACAGCACGGTGGCTAGAAGCCCCCGCTACGACCACACCCTACGCCGGCCATCGCGGCGTGCTATACTCACCAGCGATTCGAGTGAGCGCACCATGATGGTTCCATCTCTATGAGCAACCCTTACGCCAGCCCGCAGCACGAGTCGTTCGAAGTTCCAACTGACGACTTTCAAATTCCCAAGGGCTTGATCCCTTCTGGCATGGTACAGCAGGTTCGCGTCGTGGCGATTCTGAACGCGGTGCAGGGCTTGTTGGAACTGATGTTGGCGGCGGTGCTGATATCGATGGCGGTTTTCATGCCGCTAATGATGAACAGCGATCCCAATTTTCAAAGGCAGATGGCTGATCAGCCAAATGCCGGTTCTGAAGAGATGTTTATGTACATCTGGATCGGTTACGGGATCGTCGGATTTGTTTTGCTGTGCCTGGGGGTGTTGCGAATTTTCGCGGGGTTTAGGAACTGGAGTTTCCGCGGCCGAATGTTGGGAATTACTTCCGTATCAGTCGGCCTACTTTCGGCACTGTTGTTTTATTGCGCTCCGACAGGCATTGGCATACTCATCTATACGTTAGTGGTCTATTTGAACCCGTCGGTTGCTCAGGCATTCGAACTGGGGAAACAAGGGGCACCTGGCGATCGAATTCTGTTTGAGTTTTCGCCCTACCGCCACGCCGATGGGATGAAACACGCTTGAGCAAGCTTTCATAGAACCCCGCTTTCCACGTCGCGCATACCATCATGACGAAACACCAAGGCCGTATCGCCGTCTACACCGGTTCGTTCGACCCCGTCACCTTGGGGCACGTCAACGTTATCGAGCGCAGCAGCCGTTTGGTCGACAAGTTGGTCGTTGGTGTGGGCGTGAACGTCGAGAAGGCGTCGATGTTTTCGACCGTGGAGCGGATTGAGATGATTCGCGATAGCGTCAAGCATGTCGAAAACGTTGAGGTGCAGACGTTCTCTGGCCTGGCGGTGGACTTCGTGCGCGAAGCTGGCGCCCGCGTGATGATCCGCGGCGTCCGCCCGCTGACCGATATCGCGGCCGAGTTCACGATGCTGATGGCCAACCGGCAACTCGACCCCGAAGTCGAAACGATCTTCCTGATGGCTGACGAAGAGTACGCCCACGTTTCCAGCACGCTGCTCAAGCAGATCACCCCGCTGGCCAGCGACGTGAAGCTGGCGAGGTTCGTACCCGAAGCGGTGATCCCGAAATTGCGAGAGAAGTTTGCCAGCGGGTAAATCGATGGCGTGAAGGGAATGATAGCGTGAGTGCTATCTTGCTATCGCCGCTGAAGGAAACTTCAAAACTGCTCTCCCCTCAAATCCGAAAATTCGGCATATTCTCTTTCGGCCAGCCGAACCCCCAACCGGCTAGCAAGCGTAGGAGTGCTTGAGTGATTCGCCGCGGCCGATTCCGGCGCGTTTGAAATCGCTCACCAGATGCGACCAACCGTGTCACCTCTGGTACGTACTGTATTACGCACACTCAGCGAGTTACCACATCGCAGGATGCGTTCTTCAAGGCAGGGTTGCCTTTCGCGAGTGAATGACCAAATCGGCAGGTCCGCGCGCTTTTGCAGTTGCGTGATGCCCGCCATCACTCACGGGAGACATCATGAGCAAACAACCCCCAACGTCGAAGACCTCCAACCGCAAAGCCCGCGAACAAGAGTGCGACTTCTGCCAGAAGCGTTGCAGCGACACCGGCCCGTTGGTCGAAGGGCCAGGCTCGCGGGCGAACAACGTTCGGCATGCCACGCCGGGCCGCCGCGTCTATGTCTGCCGCGAATGTGCCGACACGGCGATGCACATGTTCGCCGAACAGGTCGACGCTTCGCGGATCGCCAAGGGCGAAGCGAAAGCGGCCACGCGGCCGTCGCCGCGCGAACTGGTTAGCTATTTGGATCAGCACATCATCGGTCAAGAAGACGCCAAGCGGACTTTGGCCGTCGCGGTGGCCAACCACTACAAGCGGCTGGACGATACGTTCGCTTCGTTCGACGCCGAAGACGATCCGCTTTCGGAAGTTGAAATCGACAAGAGCAACGTCCTGCTGATCGGCCCGACCGGTTGTGGTAAGACGCTGATGGTGCGGATGCTGGCGAAGTACCTGAACGTGCCGTTTGCCATTGGCGACGCCACCACGCTGACCGAAGCGGGCTATGTCGGCGAGGACGTCGAGAACATCCTGTTGAAACTGATGCAAGCCGCCGGCGGCGACCCGGAATTAGCCGAACGTGGCATCGTCTACATTGATGAGATTGACAAGATCGGCCGCACGACGCAGAACGTTTCGATTACGCGCGATGTTTCCGGCGAAGGAGTGCAGCAGGCCCTGTTGAAAATTCTCGAAGGCACAACCGCCAACGTTCCGCCCGCCGGCGGACGCAAGCACCCTGAGCAGCAATACATCCCGCTGAACACCGAGAAGATTCTGTTTATCTGCGGCGGGGCGTTCGTCGGGTTGGATCAAATCATCGCCCAACGGCTGGGCAAGAAGAGCATCGGCTTCAACCGCATCGAAGAACACCTGCCGCTGGCGGCGTCGCAGGAAAACCAAACCGACAACCCACTGCGCAACGTCATGCCGGAAGACTTGCACGGCTACGGGCTCATTCCCGAGTTCATCGGCCGCCTGCCGGTGATCACGCAAGTTGGCAAACTCGGCGAGGCCGAACTTTGCCGCATTCTGACCAATCCCAAGAACGCCATCTTAAAGCAGTACCAAAAGCTCTTCCGGCAAGATGGCGTCGAACTGAATTTCACCGACGACGCGGTCCGCGAACTGGCAGCCCAGGCCCTGCGCTACGGAACGGGTGCCCGCAGTTTGCGCAGCGTGGTTGAGAAAGCCCTGGGCCGGTTCATGTTCGAGTTAGATTCCGGCGACGATGCGAACCCATCCGAGGAAGGCCTCCCCATTACCGCCGCGATGATCCGCGGCGAAGTTGGCGAAACGCCGACGATCAAGGCGGCGTGAGCAATTGCCGTCGCCGTGTGCCACTGCTTGAGGTCTGTTTAACTTTCGCGGTTGAGAAAGGTCTACCACGACCTCAAGCAGTACCCGCACAACGTGATCGTTCAGCACTGCTTGAAAGCGTGGTGAGTTGAACCGCACGTGGATGGTTCGATGCGCTTTAAAGCAGTGGCACACCCTCACCTGGGTAACGCATTACTTCGGTGCCACCACCGCAGTTATTCTGCGTCCCTGCCGGGTTGGTGGAGATTCCACTTTGCCATGTTCTTCCAGGGCGGCGATCACTTCTTCGGCCACTTTGCGGCCTTCTTCGTCGTGGGCCAGTTCGCGGCCGCGGAACAGCACGGTGATTTGCACTTTGTCCTTGTGCTGCAGGAAGTTGATCGCCCGGTTGACCTTCGTGTCGATGTCATGTTGCCCGGTTTTGGGGCGAAGGCGAATTTCCTTGGTCTTCACCTGATGAGAAGATTTCTTCTGCTGCTTCTTGCCCTTTTGGTACTTGTACTTGCCGTAATCCATGATCCGGCAAACAGGAGGGCGCTCGTTCGGCGCGACCTCGACAAGATCCAAGCCAGAATCGCGGGCCCGCTCAAGAGCATCGGCGGTGGGAATGACGCCAAGCTGCTCGCCGTCTTCAGCGACGACACGAATCGGCGTAATGCGAATCTGGTCATTAACACGAGTCTGCGTTCGTTCGATGGGTAGTATCTCCTTCTTCTAAAAAACGGAAGTGTTCAAAACCGAAACATGGGCGCGAGCTAGTAACTCGCACCCCATAATTTCGGTTACGATTGCGGGTGAGTCAACATGATTTTGCCGAATTTTACTCATGCATCAAATCTCCGCATCTGCTTGGAGCAGCGCGGCTTTTGACTTTCCTTGGTTGTCCGTGATAAGTCGGACATTCCGGATTCGTAGTCACATGGACAATTCAGTTCCGTTTGCCATGGACCTGGCAGACGTGATGGCGACCATGCTGACGAGTACGATTTTGTCCTCACCTTTGGGGAGAATGTGGGCACACCCTGCGTCCGCCACGATGGAGTCGCGGTTGGCGATCGTGATCTCTTGCCCGTCGTTTGTCGTAATTGTGACGGGAGAGTTCTCGGCTACGTAGGTGAGCAAATCGGTGTGGGTCATGTGGATATGTACGTCACGAGTTTATGAAAATTCACACAATTCTCTTGCAATGCAGCCCCGCTTAGGGCTGCTCGCGGAGCCAACATGATTTTAACCATACACGCCCGCCGGTCGTAGCGACAAGTTGGCAGGTTGTGGCTACGTTTAGTATTCGTGGCTCTCGCCGCGGCCGCCAAGCCCGGCGTCGAATTCCAACCCGGCAGCATCACGCACCATCCGATCCGCGGCTTCCTGTTGCAACTTGGAAATCGCATCGGCGATGGGCATCGCCCCGAGGTCGCCGTCGATCCGGTCGCGGACGCTGACCGTGCCGGCCGCTTCGTCCTTCGGGCCAACGACAAGCATGTAGGGAATCAGGTCCATTTGGGCGTCGCGGATTTTCGCACCCAGTTTTTCCGCCCGAAAATCGCCCTCGGCCCGCAAGCCGGCTCCCCTTAGTTGATCCAGTATCCCCCGCCCATATTCCTCACTTTTCTCGCTGACGGAAAGAATTCGAACCTGCTCTGGTGCCAGCCAAAGCGGGAACGCCCCGGCGAAGTGTTCGATCAACACGCCGACGAACCGTTCCATCGACCCCAGCGGCGCACGGTGAATCATCACTGGCTTGTGGGCCTGGTTATCGGCCCCGATGTATTCCAAATCGAATCGCTCGGCGCTGGGCAAGTTGTAATCCAACTGCACCGTGCCAAGTTGCCATTCGCGGCCCAGGCAATCGTGTACCACGAAGTCGGCCTTCGGCCCGTAAAAGGCTGCTTCGCCTGGCTCTTCGGTGAAGTCCATGCCCAGACTCTTGCAAACTTCCACGAGCGAATCCTGTGCCCGGCTCCACGCTTGATCGCTGCCGACGTACTTATCACTATCGGGGTCGCGGAAGCCCAACCGCACACGATAGTTCTTCAGCCCCAGGCACTTCAGCACGTACTGCGTCATTTCGATGCAGCCTTTGAACTCATCAGCGACCTGATCTTCCGTACAGAAGATGTGGGCATCGTCTTGCGTAAACCCGCGGACACGCGTCATGCCCGAAAGCTCACCCGATTGTTCGTACCGGTAGACCGTGCCGAACTCCGCCAGCCGCAACGGCAGTTCGCGATAGCTGCGCGGCTTGCTCTTGTAGATCATGATGTGGTGCGGGCAGTTCA